>VAZQ01000579.1:0-2122 GCA_005883115.1 Alphaproteobacteria bacterium
TTGTAGAGCGGCACGGCCGCATAGGCTGCACCCACCATCGCTGCAACAAACACTCCGCACGCTGCCGCGACCATGACATCGCGGCGTCGTTGCGAGGGGATGTTCCGAACGTTCATCACAATTACAGCGGACGATTCAATACCGCCGGCCCCTTCACCAAGGTGACCACATAAAACAGGACGACGAGCGCGCCGAGCGCGAGCGCAATGGCGATCGACCGCGCGCGCCGGCTGCGCTTCTGCTCTTCGCTGAGGATAATTCTCTTCGGCTTTTCGTCCATGTCACCAAAGCCATCACACCGCGCGGCCTATTACGCCGTCCTCAACCAGCAACACCGCGAAGAGGACGAATAGATAGAGGATTGAGAAAGCGAAGAGATCGTATGCCGCACGTTCGGCACGCTCGCCTTCACGCTCGCAACGTACGCGCCAGGCGAAGGTGACCATCAGCGCGCCGGCGAGGAGCGCCGTCACCCCATAAATTGTGTGGGCATAGCCGAAAAGCCACGGGGCCGCACCGATCGGCACGAGCCCGATGGAATAGAGCAGAATCTGTCGCCGCGTTTCCTCCAGCCCGGCAACGACGGGGAGCATCGGAACGCGAGCGCGGGCGTAGTCGTCGGCCCGAACGAGCGACAACGACCAGAAATGTGGCGGCGTCCAGCAGAATATGATGAGGAAGAGAAGACACGGCTCGAGGGAGATGCTGCCGGTCACTGCCACCCAGCCGATGACGGGCGGAAAGGCCCCTGCGGCGCCGCCGATAACGATGTTCTGCGGCGTCCACCGCTTGAGCCATGCCGTATAGACCGCGACGTAAAAGAAGATTGTGAAGGCGAGCAGCGTCGCCGCGAGCCAGCTCACGAGCAGGCCGAGCACTCCCACCGCGAAGGCGGCGAGCACGATGCCGAACGCAAGCGCCTCGCCGGGCGCGATGCGGCCCTGCGGAATGGGACGAGCCGAGGTGCGCCTCATCACCGCGTCTATGTCTGCGTCATACCACATATTGAGCACGCCCGCGGCACCGGCGCCGACCGCGATGCACAGAAGCGCGGTGAAGCCGATGACTGGATGGAGATGCCCAGGCGCAATCATGACGCCGACCAGCGCGGTAAAGACGACGAGCGACATGACTCGTGGCTTCATCAACGCCACATAGTCGCCGACGCTCGCAATGCTCGGCCCCTGGTCGACCGAAGACGCCCTGTTTCCCCCGAGCTCTGCACCTTCGCTGGCTAGTGACATCTATTCTGCGCCCAGCTGTTGAGGACCGACCCATGGGCGGAACGACCGCCCTTGGGATGCCGCCGCCATCATTTAATCAACGGCAGCTCGTTGTATTGATGGAACGGTGGCGGCGATGGCAGCGTCCATTCGAGCGTGGTCGCGCCCGCGCCCCAGGGATTGTCCGCCGCCTTTTCCTTGCGCATGAAGGCTTGGGCCACGCCGAAGAAGAATACCAGCGCGCCCAACCCTGAAAGGTAGGAACCGAGCGACGAGACCAGGTTCCAGCCCGCGAAAGCATCGGGATAGTCCGCAACACGCCGCGGCATGCCGGCGAGCCCGAGGAAATGCTGCGGGAAGAACACGATGTTGACGCCGATGAAGGTCAGCCAGAAGTGCAGCTTGCCGATGGTCTCGGAGTACATGTAGCCGGTCATCTTCGGGAACCAGTAGTACCAGCCGGCGAAGATGGTGAAAACCGCGCCGAGCGAGAGCACGTAGTGGAAATGCGCCACCACGTAATACGTATCTTGCAGAGAACGGTCGACGCCGGCATTGGCAAGCACCACCCCGGTCACGCCCCCGACGGTGAACAGAAAGATGAAGCCGATTGCCCACAGTAGCGGCGTTTTGAACTCGAGCGAGCCGCCCCACATCGTGGCGATCCAAGAGAAGATCTTCACGCCGGTCGGCACCGCGATCACCATCGTGGCGACCACGAAATAGGCTTGCGCGGCGGTCGACATACCGACGGTGTACATGTGGTGCGCCCACACCACGAACCCGATGCCACCGATCGCCACCATCGCATAGGCCATGCCGAGATAGCCGAACACCGGTTTTTTCGCGAACGTCGCCACGATCTGGCTAATCATGCCAAAGCCTGGCACGATCAGGAT
>VAZQ01000579.1:2163-4500 GCA_005883115.1 Alphaproteobacteria bacterium
AGGTGCTGGAACAGGAGCGGATCGCCACCCCCGCCAGGGGTGAAGAAGGTGGTGCCGAAATTGCGGTCTGTTAGCAGCATGGTGATGGCACCGGCGAGCACCGGCATCGCGAGCAGAATGAGAAACACCGTCACCAGCTGCGACCATACGAACAATGGCATTTTGTGCATCGTCATGCCGGGCGCGCGCATGTTGAAGATCGTCGTGATGAAATTGATCGCGCCGAGGATCGAGGACGCGCCGGCAAGGTGCAGCGACAGGATGGCGAAATCGACAGCCGGCCCCGGATGGCCCGTGGTGGAGAGTGGCGCATAGATCGTCCATCCTGCGGCCACGCCGGGGGCGCCGGGCTCGCCCTCCACGAACAGCGAGATGACCAGCAGCGTGAAGGACGCCGGCAGAAGCCAGAACGAGATGTTGTTCATGCGCGGAAACGCCATGTCCGGCGCCCCGATCATCAGCGGTATCATCCAGTTCCCGAACCCGCCGATCATCGCCGGCATGACCATGAAGAAGATCATGATCAGGCCATGCGCGGTGGTGAAGACGTTGAACATGTGGGCGTCGTGGAAGAACTGCAGCCCAGGATGCATCAGCTCGAGCCGGAGGCCGATGGAGAGAATCCCGCCCACCAATCCGCCGACCAACGCAAACACGAGATACATCGTGCCGATGTCCTTGTGGTTGGTCGAATAAAGGTAGCGCCGCCAACCGTGAGGATGGTCGTGCTGGTCCTCGCCGTGAGCTGTCGCCATCGTCGCCATGACTTAGGGTCCTTCGAATTGTCGCCCGGCTAGCAGCATTCGCATTTGGCCGGCCTCACCGCGAGAGTAATTGCGCCGCCGCGACGGCACTCGATGGTGGCGCTTCGTCGCGAGCAAATTTCTTCTTGGCGTCCTCGACCCAGGCGGAAAACGCCTGCTCGCTCACCACGTGAACTGCGATCGGCATGAAAGCGTGATCCTTGCCGCAAAGTTCCGAGCACTGGCCATAATAGATGCCTTCCCGCGTCGCGGTGAACCAAGTCTCGTTGATCCGCCCGGGAATGGCATCGATCTTTATCCCGAACGACGGCACGGCGAAGGAATGAATGACATCCGCGCCGGTGGTGATCACGCGAACCGTCTTGTTCACCGGCACCACCATTTCATTGTCCACCGCGAGAAGCCGCGGTTGGCCCTCCTTGCGCTCGCCCTCTTTGAGCATCAGGGAATCGAATTCGAAGTCGCCGTTGTCCGGGTAGCTGTAGCTCCAATACCACTGTTTGCCGGTCGCCTTCACGGTGAGATCGGCCGGCGGCACGTTGAGCTGAAGGAACAGGAGCTTGAATGAGGGCACTGCAATGAACATCAGGATCATGATCGGAATGATCGTCCACGCAATCTCGATCAGCGTGTTGTGCGTGGTCCGCGATGGAATCGGATTAGCGCGAGCATTGAAGCGGAGCATGACGACGATCAACAACGCGAGCACGAATGCGGCGATGCCGGTGATGATGTAGAGCAGGAAATCGTGGAACCAGATGATGTTGTCCATCACCGGAGTTGCTGATTGCTGCAGCCCCAACTGCCAAGGCGAGGGCTGCCCCAATCCGGCCAGAGCCGGTTCCGCTGCCCCCACGGTGGCGACAACGATCATGGCCAACATGGTCAATCGCTTGAGCAACAGCATCATTGCTCCACACTAATGAGGGTCGCGGGCGCGTGGTCCGCCCCGCGGAGCCCGCAACCGCATCGAACGGGCACTCCTCGCTCGGCTCCGCCGCGGGACATCAGGAGAATCCGGGCCTCTCAAACCACAATTCCGGCGCCGTCGCAATGCATCGCCGTGGTGTCTGCCGTGCGATGAAAAGCCCGCCGACCATCCCTGCGGAACCGCCGTCGTTCGACCCTTTCTCGGCCACAATGCGCTGTTTTACTGGTATTTGAATAGCCGCGTCGGATTCTGGTCGGAGGGCTGATTCGACCAGACTGAACGGTGTGGCGCACATGATCGAGGCACCGACATTATGATGGGTTCGCTCACCCCGGGAACGCTTTTTCTCACAATGAGATCGCTGCTGACAGTCGTCCTGGCGATCGCAGCCCTAGCCTTCCCCAGCGAGCGGGCAGCGGCGCAGGGTGCGGTCAAGTCGGTGCATAACGACTGGCAGGTGCGCTGCGACACGCCGCCTGGTGCCCAGGGTGAGCAGTGCGCGCTCATGCAGAGTGTAACTGCGGAAGATCGCGCCAATGTCGGCCTCACAGTGATCGTGCTCAAGACCGCCGATCAGAAGAGCCGGCTCATGCGCGTGGTTGCGCCCGTCGGTGTGCTGCTGCCCTCAGGGCTCGGGCTGAA
>VAZQ01000580.1:0-365 GCA_005883115.1 Alphaproteobacteria bacterium
GACTGGCGCCGCTTCGGTCAGAGGGCGGCGCATGAGACTCTCGAACAAAACTTTGCGCATGGGTGAGCCTAGAGGTCGTGACCGGAGTAAGAGCAGTTGAAGGATTTATTGCAGAGCGGGAAGTCCGCGACGATGTTGCCCTCGATCGCGGCTTCCAGCAGCGGCCACTGGAACCAGGATGGGTCGCGCAGATGACAGCGTGTGAGGCGGCCATTTTCGAAGCGCGCCCAAACCAGCACCTCGCCACGAAATGCTTCCGCCAGTCCGAGACCTTCCCGTACCTCACCAGCCGGATCGACCGTAGTCCGGATCGGCCCCGCAGGCAGGTGCTGCAGGATCTGATCGATCAATCCGAGGCTCTGCTC
>VAZQ01000580.1:405-2769 GCA_005883115.1 Alphaproteobacteria bacterium
CCGTCTCGAGCACCGGAACTTCGAAATCGAGCCGATCGTAGGGCGGATAGCCGAGTGTCTTGCGGGCATCGAAAGCGCGGCCGCTGGCCCGCCCGACATACCCGCCGGCCCCGAACTGCCGCGCCAGCTCGCCGCGCAGGACCCCAGTGCCGGCGGTGCGGTCCTGCAGCGACGCGGTATTGTCATAGAGCTCGACGAGTTGCGGAAAGACTCGGCGGATTTCATCCAACAGCGTCGCGATCTCCCCCGCGCGGTTTGCAGCGAGATCTCGCGCGACGCCGCCCGGCACCGCGGCATCCATCATCAGCCGATGCCCAAAGCACGCGTGCGCGGTCCGGAGAATCTTCTCGCGCAGAATGCCGCAGTGGGCGTGCATGAGCGAGAACGAGGCATCATTGCAGATCGCCCCGATATCGCCGAAATGGTTGGCGAGCCGCTCGAGCTCCGCCATCAACGCGCGCAGATAGACCGCACGCGGTGGAACCTCGACCTCCATCGCTGCTTCCACCGCATGCGAAAAGGCGAGCGCATAAGAGACCGTGCTGTCGCCCGAGGTCCGGCCGGCCAAGCGTGCCGCCGTATCGAGGCTGGCGCCCACCATCAACGCCTCGATGCCCTTGTGCACGTAGCCAAGACGCTGCTCCAATCGAACCACCGTCTCGCCGTTGGCGGTAAAACGGAAGTGCCCGGGTTCGATGATGCCGGCATGAACCGGGCCGACGGGAATCTGGTGCAGACTTTCGCCCGCAACGGGCAAGAATGCATAAGGCGCGCGGGGCTGCGACGCCTCACGGCCATGCCCGAGCGGGCATTGCACGTCCCAAAAGCCGAGATCGAGCCACGGCCGCATGTCGGGTAGGCCGATCGGTTCGAGCCCATAGAGATCGCGCAGCGCGCGCTCCAGACGAATAGCCGGGGGATGGAGTGCACCGATGGAGGGAAAGTGTCCGTCCGGGCATGGCATGGTAACGACCGCGATCTCGTGCATCGGTGCGTCGAGAACCGCCATGTGTACCGCGCCGGCATCGCCCCACAGGCCTAGCAGCGTCCAATGTCCGGCCGACAATTGATCTGCGGCGAAACGCCAGCTCTCCTCGTTGACGACCAGCCGCGGCCAGCGTCGGTGTTCCGCGACTCTCGTGCCTTCGATCGTATCGATCAGCCCCGGCATCATTTCATCCCAGAAGCTTCGCCACGTTCTGAAACCAAGTGACCAGTGCCGGCGGCATGTAGATGCCGGCGCAGAACACGAGAGCCAGGTGCGTAAACATAGGTGCGTAGGAGGCCTCCGCCTTCGCGGTGCTGCCGCGCGGATTACCGAACGCGATCGCGTTCAATCGCAAAAAAAGTGCGGCAACCCCGATCAGAATGCCGGCTACGAGGACGAGCGCGAGCCACGGAGCGCGCGCAAACGTCGACGTCACGATGAGGAACTCGCTCATGAAGATGCCGAGCGGCGGCAACCCGGCTATGGCGACGACGCCGAGCACGAGTCCCCAGCCCAGTACCGGATTGGTTTCGGTAAGCCCGCCCATGTCGGCGATGCGCTGTGTCCCCTTGACCTGCGCAATGTGGCCAACCGCGAAAAAGATCGCCGACTTCGTCAGCGAATGCATGGTCATGTGCAGAAGCCCGGCAAAATTCGCCAGCGGTCCGCCCATTCCGAAGGCGAAGGTGATGATCCCCATGTGCTCGATCGAGGAGTAGGCGAACATGCGCTTGATGTCGCGCCGGCGGTACAGCATGAACGCCGCAAAAACGAGCGAGATGAGCCCCATGGTCACCATCAGCGGGCCGGGTGCGAGCGCGGCCGGATTGACGGCAAGCAGCATCTTGAAGCGTAACAAGGCGTAGAGCGCGACATTGAGCAGGAGCCCTGAAAGCACCGCGGAGATCGGGGTAGGCCCTTCAGCATGGGCATCGGGCAGCCAGGCATGGAGCGGTGCGAGCCCGACTTTGGTGCCGTAGCCGAGCAGCAGAAACACGAACGCGACATTGAGCAGCGCCGGATCGAACGCGGACGCCCGCGTGATCAGCACGGTCCATATCATGGCGTCGAATCCCTCACCAATCACAGGGCGTGCCGCCATATAGACCAGGATGGTTCCGAACAGCGCGAGCGCGATGCCGACGCTGCCGAGAATGAAATACTTCCACGCCGCTTCGAGCGCCTCATGGGTGCGATAGATGCCGACCATGAGCACTGTGGTCAGTGTCGCGAGCTCGATAGCCACCCACATCACGCCGATATTGTTGGCCAGAAGCGCGAGGTTCATCGCAAACATCAGCAGCTGGTACATCGCGTGATAGAAGCGCAGGAACTGCGGCGTGAGCCGCCCGATTTCGAGCTCGTGGCCGATATAG
>VAZQ01000581.1 GCA_005883115.1 Alphaproteobacteria bacterium
CCCTCCCACAGCTGGCTGCTGCCTAGGCGAAATCGCGAAACCGCTGAAGGAGGTTCATCATGTCTGTTCGGCCGGTGAAGCGCATTATTGAATCCACACCCACGATGGAAGGCGCGGGGGTGAAGCTGCGTCGCGCCTTCGGCTTCGGCGATACGCACGAGTTCGATCCGTTCCTGCTGCTCGACGATTTCCGCAACGATCGTCCCGATGATTATCGGGCCGGATTTCCGTGGCATCCGCACCGGGGCATTGAGACGATCACGTATGTGCTCGCGGGAAGCGTCGACCATGGAGACAGCCTCGGAAACCGCGGCACGCTCGGCGCGGGCGACGTGCAGTGGATGACGGCCGGGAGCGGAATTCTCCACCAGGAAATGCCGCAGGGCGATGCTCGCGGACGCATGCACGGCTTCCAGCTGTGGGCGAACCTGCCCTCGTCGCTGAAGATGACGGCGCCGCGCTACCAGGATATCAAGGCGCCCGAGATTCCGGAGATCGTCGACGATGACGGGACCCGTGTCCGCGTTGTCTGCGGCGAGTTTTGGGGCCGGCGCGGTCCGGTTGAGGGAGTCGCCGCCGATCCGCGCTATCTCGACGTGTGGGTTCCGCCGCGGCGGCGCAAAACTCTCCCGGTCGAGACCGGTCGGCACGCCTTTGCCTATGTCTTCGAGGGCTCCGGGATGTTCGGTTCGGCCTCGCAGCCGTTCGGGGTCCTTACCGAAAAAGCAGTGGACGGGAACGAGCTCTTGATCCGCGAACGAACGGGAAATCGATCGCTGGTGGTCTTCGACAGCGGCGATGAGGTGACGGTGCAGGCCGGCGAGGATGGAATCCGATTCCTGCTGGTATCCGGCAAACCCATCGAGGAGCCGGTTGCGTGGTATGGGCCGATCGTGATGAACACCCAAGCCGAGCTGCAGCAGGCGTTCACCGACTTGAACGATGGCACATTCATCAAGCAACGTTGAAGGTGCCTGCCCCGATCTTGAAGCAGATGCGATGGGCTCAAATCCGTTCGTCCTCGCGAAAGCGGGGACCCAACAGGGCGACCGCCTCCGGCCCCTGGATTTCCGCTTGCGCGGAAATGAACGGAGATTGGGCTACGGTACGGACCAGAAGATCTGTGTGCGGGCGATCGAACTGAACGGAGAACTGCAATGAGCTGGCTGCCCGCGGCCGATCCAGTGCTCGGCGACAAACGATCGTGTGACGCGCTCGAGCTCGTCATTGTTCCGCGCGTACGCGATCTCGGCGACGGCTTCTCGGTGCGCCGCGCGCTGCCGCATGGCAAGCGCCAGATGGTCGGTCCCTTCATCTTCTTCGATCAGATGGGACCGGTTCAGTTCATCGCTGGGCAGGGGCTCGACGTGCGCCCGCACCCGCACATCGGACTTGCCACCGTCACCTGACAGCGAGGGCAATGCGCTCGAGATAACCCCCGGCGCGATGAACCTGATGACCGCCGGGCGCGGCATTGCCCATTCCGAGCGCAGCCCGGCGGATGCGCGGCAGGGCAGCGAGGGCATGTTCGGCATCCAAAGTTGGATTGCGCTGCCGCAAGCGCACGAGGAGACCGCGCCGTCATTTCAGCATTTCGATGCCGGAAGCCTGGCGCTGATCGAGGACGGCGGCGTGCGCGCCCGCGTCATTGCCGGGTCTGCCTTTGGCAAGACGTCACCGGTGGGTATGCTCTCGGAATGGCTTTATGCAGAAGTCGTGCTGGCGCCGGGCGCGAGCGCGCCGCTCGATCCGGACCAGGAAGAACGGGCGATCTACGTGGCGGAAGGCGAGGTCGACATTGCGGGCGAGACATTTGAAGGCCCGCGCCTCTTGATCTTCCGTCCGGGCGACCGGATCACCGTGCGGGCACTGCGCCGCGCGCGCCTGATGTTCCTCGGCGGCGCCGCGTTGGAGGGGCCGCGCTACATTTGGTGGAACTTCGTGTCCTCGCGCAAAGAGCGCATCGAGCAGGCGAAAGAAGATTGGAAGACGGGGCGTTTCGCGCCGGTGCCCAACGAGACCGAATTCATCCCGCTTCCGCAAGGCTAAACGGCGTCCGGTTGCGCTGAAGCGGAAGTAACACCGCGATCGCTCATATTCCGTAATCCCCGCGCAAGCGGGGACCAATGACTACCGTCTCTGGAAGACGCATTCCGCACTTCGCGGGCACATCTGCGGACACTGGGACCACCGATTGATCGGATCGCGGCTCAGGTTCCTGTCTTGGCCATTTCGTCCCAGACCAGGCCCGTTTCGGCGCGCTTCGCCAGCATCTCGTA
>VAZQ01000259.1 GCA_005883115.1 Alphaproteobacteria bacterium
CAACTGACGAATTGGCCGCTCGAGCGCATCTCCGAGGTGGTGCAACCAACCGACTCGCAGCGCCCTGCGCTCGACGAATTGCGCGCCGCGAACGCCAAAGCCGTCGACATGCTCAAGGCGCGTTGCCCGCGGGACCTACCCAGCACCCCGGCCGGACGCCTTGCGGCGATGGAGAGCCGGCTGCAAGTCATGCTTGCGGCGGTGCAGACGGTGCGACCTGCACTCGAGCGCTTCTATCAGTCGCTCAGTGACGAGCAGAAGGCGCGCTTCAACGCCATCGCGCCGACGGATGCTGCCGCCGCCGCACAAGACCAGCGCGATCTCACGAAATTGTGTGACCAGAAAACGGCGGGTGTCACCGATCTGCCGATCGATCGCATCGCTTCGGCGGTTCAGCCGACGTCGACGCAACGCGCCGCCCTCGATGAATTGAAAGATGCTTCGGCCAAGGCAGCGGAGCGGCTCAATATCAATTGCCCGACGTACCAGGCCCTGACCCCGACCGGCCGGGTCGAGGCAATGGAGCAGCGGCTCGACGCCACGCTCGGCGCGGTGAAGACCGTGGGGCCTGCGCTGGCAAAATTCTATAATTCGCTGAGCGACGAACAGAAGGCGCGCTTCAATTCGCTGCGCTCGGCCTCCCGCTCGGTAGGCTGATACAAGCTTGCACCGCGGCGCGTTGGCCCTATAGTCCGCGCCGCTTTCCCATGGCTGTCATGGTCGCGCCTTAACGGTGGCAAGCCATTCTTGGCGCGAAGATGAGGGTGCTCGGGCCGAGCCCCGGCACATCGGGGGAGCCGGCTTTGCCGGCCACACCTGGAGGAGGGCCGGCGTCGCCGGCAACAGTAGCGATGCCGCAGGGCGACGCCAACAAGCGCCAGGTGAAAAAAGTGGTGCTCGCCTATTCCGGCGGGCTCGACACCTCGATCATCCTGAAGTGGCTGCAGACCACGTATGGTTGCGAGGTGGTCACCTTCACCGCCGATCTCGGTCAGGGCGAGGAGATCAAACCCGCGCGCGAGAAGGCGCTGCTTCTCGGCATCAAGCCGCAGAACATCTTCATCGAGGATTTGCGCGAAGAGTTCGTGCGCGACTACGTCTTCCCGATGTTCCGCGCGAACGCGCTCTACGAGGGCGCGTATCTCTTGGGGACGTCGATCGCGCGGCCGCTCATCGCCAAGCGGCAGATCGAGATCGCGGAGAAGGTCGGCGCCGAAGCCGTGGCCCATGGGGCGACCGGCAAGGGCAATGACCAGGTGCGTTTCGAGCTCAGCTATTACGCGCTCAAACCCGACGTGACCGTGATCGCACCGTGGCGGGAATGGGAGCTGGGCTCGCGCGAGGCGTTGATTGCCTTTGCCGAGCAGCACCAGATACCGATTGCGAAGGATAAGCGCGGCGAGGCACCGTTTTCCGTCGACGCAAATCTGCTGCATGCCTCTTCGGAGGGCAAGGTGCTGGAGGATCCCTCGCAAGAGGTGCCGGATTACGTCTATTCACGCACGCTCGATCCGCAGGCAGCACCCGACGCGCCCGCCTATGTCGAGGTCGAGTTCGAGCGCGGCGACGCCGTCGCGCTCGACGGCCGGCGCCTCTCGCCCGCGACTCTGCTCGCCCATCTCAACACGCTCGGCCGCGCCCACGGCATCGGGCGGCTCGATCTCGTCGAGAACCGTTTCGTCGGCATGAAGTCGCGCGGCATGTACGAGACGCCGGGCGGCACCATCCTGCTCGCCGCGCATCGCGGCATCGAGCAGATCACGCTCGATCGCGGCGCGGCGCATCTCAAGGACGAGCTGATGCCGAAATATGCCGAGCTGATCTACAACGGCTTCTGGTTCTCGCCCGAGCGCGAGATGCTGCAGGCTCTCGCAGGAATTCGTCACCGGAACGGTCAAGCTCAAGCTCTACAAAGGCCATGTGTCGGTGGTCGCCCGCTCCTCGCCTTACTCGCTTTACGACCGCGACCTTGTCACGTTCGAGGAAGGAAAGGTCGCCTATGACCACCGCGACGCCGAGGGATTCATTCGGCTCAATGCGTTGCGGCTGCGCACGCTGGCGCAGCGAAAAAAGAAGCGGAAGCAGAAGAAGTAGGGCGGGGTGGTGCGATCAGCCCACCGGAATGCGGAGCGATAATGGAATTCGGCGTCTTCGATCACCTCGACCGATATCCCGGCTCGCTTGCGGACTATTACGAGGACCGTCTCAAAATCGCACAGGCCTACGATCGCTCCGGGTTTTATGCCTATCATGTCGCCGAGCACCATGCGACGCCGCTCGGCATGGCGCCCTCGCCGAGCGTGTTCCTTGCCGCTGTCGCCCAGCGCACGCGCCGCCTGCGGTTCGGACCGCTGGTGTGGCCGATGCCGCTGCATCATCCCCTGCGGCTGATCGAGGAAATCTGCATGCTGGACCAGCTGAGCGGCGGACGGCTGGAGCTCGGCTTCGGGCGCGGCGCTGCGCCGATCGAGCTCGAATATTACGGCACCGACCCGCAGGACGCGCAGGAGATCTATGCTGAAGCAGTCGAGCTCGTGATCAAGGGGCTGACCCAGAAGGTACTCGACTTCAAAGGCCGGCGATTTTCCTTCAGCGGCGTTCCTATGGAGCTCGAGCCGCTGCAAAAACCGCATCCGCCGATTTGGTATGGCGTGCACGCGCCCGACAGCGCCGAGCGCGCGGCGCGCCGCGCCCTTAACGTCGTCAGTCTCGATCCGCCGAACGAGACCCGGCTTGCGATGGAGCGCTATCGCGCCATCTGGCGGCAAGTTCATGCCGGCGCGTCCTTGCCCAAGCTCGGCCTCGGCCGTTTCATCGTCGTTGCGCCGAACGATGCCGCGGCGCTGGCCTTGGCACGTCGCGCCTACCTCGTCTGGCACGCGAGCTTTACTTGCTTGTTTCGCCGCCACGGACGGCAGCAATCACACCCCCGCCCGCCGACTTTCGACCTATTGGTGGAGCGCGGTCAGGGCGTCGCCGGCTCGCCGGCGGCGGTCGCTGAATTTCTCTCCTCGCAACTCCAAACGACCGGCTGCAATTACGTCGTCGGGCAATTCGCGTTCGGCGACTTGACGCTCGAAGAAAGTTTGCAATCGATCGGACTCTTTGCCGGCGAGGTGATTCCTCTCCTGCGCGCGAAGGCGGCAGGCGCGGCGCAAGCGGCCGGCGTTGCTCGTAGTCAGCGTTTACGTTCTTCGCCCGCGTCCTGAGGTGCGCGCGTGCCGCATCCATTCCGCAGGTGCTGCGATGCTTCTCAGCATGACGCCGAACTAATCCGCTTGTGCTGGGCTTCGCCCCCGCAACGGCAGCGGCTGTTCGTCGAGCATGGCTTGGATCGCCGCCCGTGTGGTTGCAGGATCCAGCCCGTGCTGCGCGATGAGATCCTCGCAGTCAGCCGCGATCGCCTCGACGTCCTGCAGCAGCTTCAGCCGCTTGAATTGGTCGTCGTGGTGAATCCCCATGCTTTCGCCGACGATCTCCAGCACATTCATGATGCGGAATGGATAATCACGCTCGTGCGCGCACAGCTCGCGGTGGTCGGCATGATAGACCGCGACCAGCGCGTCGACACCGGCGCGTTCGGCGGCATCGAGCTCGTTTCGCTGCAGCTCGCGCCGATAGGCGGGAAGCGCGCGGAAATAATTGCTCATCAATCCGACCGCAGGTTGGTTCAGATCGACCAGCTCCACCCCCGGCACGGCGCGCAAGATGTCCTCGGCGGCTTCGACCACGCCCTTGATACCGGGGTGCCGGTGCAAGGCGATGCGCATGTGAACGGGGCGGCGGAGCAATGGCCGCAGCCGGTCGAGATTGCCCCGAAGGAACAGCATGAAGGGAGTCATCTCGAACGGTCGCGCGCCGCGGGTCTTCTCGATCGTCGGCAACGTGGTTTCGGTGAATTGCACGTGGCAACTCGGACACCAGGACACGACCTGCCCGGATTTGCTGCGCGCGAGCTTGTCCAGCGTGCTCTCGGCCATGCGGCCTGAGGTGGCGACATCGCCGGTGCGCATCTGCACGATCCCGCAGCAATGGGTCGGTCCGCCCAGCACCTGATAGGTGACGCCGAGCGCGTCCATGACATCGAGGGCAAGAAGCGCGATGTGCGGCGTCTTGAGCACGTTGCAACCGGTGTAGAAGACGAAATCCGGCGGCGTGTCGGGCTGCGCGGCGCCTTTTTGACCCAGTCGCGCCAAGACCTCATCGCTGAGCTGCATCTGCGAGATATGGGTGACCTCGCGCGCGACCTTGCGGAAGCCCTCGATCCCGTGACGGCGCTGTTCGGTGGGCTCGTCCCCGCGTCGCGCCATCGCGACCCTCGCCATGCCGAGCAGAAAACGCGGATTGACGCCGTAATCGCAGGCCCTGATGCATTCTCCGGTGAGCACGCAGGCGTTCGCCCATTTGCGCGATGCTTCAGGGCCATCGCCCGTTCGCACAATATCGATGATCCCATCGATCACCGCGCGCGGTTCGGCCGCAACGCCGCCCGGTCCCGTCACCGGGCAGACCTCGACGCATTTGCCGCAACGCGTGCAGGCATCGGCCATAGCCGTGACGCGTGCGGCGAGCGCGGTTTCGAATGTCTGGCTCATGCGGCCTCGCCCTCTCTTCTCGGAGAGTACAGCGCCGATGGGGTGAGTTGAAGACCCAGCTTTGCGCACCGGCAAGATGAATGCGCGGGTCATAAGCGCGTTTACGCGCGTCTTCGACGCGCTTCTGCCCCGGCATGACGGTTGCACGAACCGGTTAACAGCAGCCCGTGTGCTCGCGCGCAGAGGCCGGCCGCAGAGCTACGTCGCCACCGCGATGCCCTGCACCTCGATCATCATCTCCGGCTGAGCGAAGCCTTGCACGGTGATCGCGGCGCTTGCGGGGAAATCCTTGCCGAACAACTCCGTGCGCAGTTCGGTCATCCGGGTAGTGTAGCGCGCATCGATGAGAAACACCGTCATCGTGACCATATCGCTGAGCTTCGCGCCGGTCTCGGCGAGCGTCTTCTCGATATTGCGAAAGGTTTGCTTGAACTGGGCGTCGAAATCGCCGGCGAGCGATTTGCCGGAGTCGTCAACCTGGCCGGTATGCCCCGCGATATAGATGGTCCGACCCGCGCCTTCGATGACCACGCAAGGCGAGAACGCGCGTTTGACCTGCCAGGTACCGCGAACGAACGATTTCTTCATGGCTCCTCCGAAGTCTCGCGTTACTTCGCGTGGCCGTCGCGCATTGCGCGCCAGAGCCGCTCCGGGGTTGCTGGCATCTCGACGTGGCGCACGCCCAGATGCGAGAGAGCGTCCACGAGCGCGTTGGCGACCGCCGGCATGGCGCCGACGCAGCCCGCTTCGCCTGCGCCTTTGACCCCGAGCGGATTGGTGCTGGTGGGCACCGGATTGCTCTTCACCTCGACCGCGCTGATGTCGGTCGCTCGCGGCATGGCGTAATCCATGAAGGAACCGGTCAGGTTCTGACCGTCGCCGTCGAACCTTATATCCTCCATCAGGATTTGGCCGATGCCTTGCGCGACGCCGCCCACGATCTGCCCCTTCAGCAGCAGCGGATTGATGACTGTGCCGACGTCGTCCACGACGCTGTAGCGCACGATCTCCACTTCGCCCGTGTCCTGATCGACCTCGAGCTCGCAGATGTGGCAGCCGTTGGGAAAGTTCTGCACCGGCGCAAAATAGGTCGCGGTGGCGATAAGCCCGACATCCATGTCCTTGGGCAGCTTGGTCGGCTCCATCGCCTCTTTGGCTACGTCCTTGATGGTGAGCGTCCGGTTGGTTTTGGGGCTGGAGAACATGCCGTCGGCAAAGCTGATGTCAGCAGCATTGACGTTGAGGAGATGCGCCGCGATCGCCTTGCCCTTGGTTGCAATCCTCTCGGCAGCTGCCGCGACCGCCGATCCGCCGATAGTGGCCGAGCGCGAACCGCCGGTGCCTTCGCCCACGAAGACCTGATCTGTGTCGCCTTGGACATAGTGCACCTCCTCCGGATCGACTCCGAGGCGGTCGCACATGATCTGCTTGAAAATCGTCTCGTGGCCCTGGCCTTGGGTGACGCTGCCGGCGAGCAGCGTCGCCGCGCCCGACTTGTCGAACCTGATCTCGGCGCCTTCAAAACCCTGCGCAGCTGCGCGCTCGATCGTGTTGGAAAGCCCGATGCCGCGCAGCTTGCCACGCTGGCGCGCTTCGCTGCGCCGGCGCTCGAAACCGGCGAAATCGGCGAGCGCCAGCGCCATGTCCATGGTCTTTTCGAACTCGCCGCTGTCGTAGGTGAAGGTGAGCCCGCTCTTGAACGGCATCGCCTCGGGCGCAATGTAATTCTTGCGCCGCAGTTCGGCGGGATCGACGCCGAGCTCGTCGGCGGCGAGATCGACCATGCGCTCGATCACATAGGCGGCCTCCGGGCGGCCATTGCCGCGATACGGGCGCACCGGATTGGTGTGCGTGAAAACCGCGGTCACGTCCGCATGGATTGCAGGCGTGCGATAGACGCCGGCGAGCGTGCCAATATTGCCGGTGAAGGCAGGCATGCCGGTCTGCAGATAGGCGCCGATGCTGGCGATAGTGTGTACCCGCAGGCCGAGGAAGATGCCGTTGCGGTCGAGCGCAAGCTCGGCGGTGGTGACGTTGTCGCGCGCCTGTGCATCGCATAGGAACGATTCCGAGCGCGTCGAAGTCCATTTGACCGGCCGCCCCAGCACTTTCGAGGCCAGCAGCACCAGCGCCACTTCGTTGTAGACGGCCGACTTCATCCCGAAACTGCCGCCGATGTCGCCGGCGATGACCCGGATCTTGCTCTCTGGCACCTTCAGGATCGGCGCGAGTTCGGCTCGGAACGGATGCGTCCGCTGCAGGGTGGTGTAGACGGTGTAGCGCTCCTCTGCAGCGTTGTAGTCGCCGACCGATCCGCGCGGCTCCATGCTGGCGGCTGTGACGCGGTTGATCACGAAGTGATGCTTGATGATGTGATCGGCCTTGGCGAAGGCGGCGTCGGTCGCGGCTTTATCGCCGAAGAGCTGAACGAATCCGATATTGTCGGGGCATTGGTCCCATACGCGCGCCGCGCCCTCGGCAGTGGCCTCTCCCGTCGACACGACCGCGGGGAGCGGCTCGTAATCGACCGTGATCAGTTCGGCCGCGTCGTGCGCTTGGAGCAGGGTCTCCGCCACCACGAAGGCAACGTAATCACCAGCGAAGCGCACGCGGTCTTTGACGAGCGCGGGATAGGGCGGCCGAAAGCTCGTGCCGTCGCGGCGCTTGAGCCCACCGGGAACCGGAAGGTCGCCCCATCCCGACGCCTGCCAATCCGCGCCCGTGAGCACCGCGAGCACGCCGGGCGCTGCCTTGGCCCGGCTCGTATCGATTGAGCGAATACGCGCATGGGCGTGCGGCGAGCGCAGCACGTAGCCGAATGTCATGCCAGGCAACATGATGTCGCCGACATAGCGGCCGCCGCCCCTGAGCAGGCGGGGATCCTCGAACCGAGACACGCTTTGGCCGATCGCAAATTCACCCATAGGATCCTCGGGCTGTCGAGCGCGGAAAAGATGCCGCTGGTCCTGCCGGCAAGGGGGAAGTCAGTTGGTCGGCACGATGTTGGCGTCTTTGGCGAGCTTCACCGTCGCAGCGATATCGTCCTGGAAGAAGCGTTCAAATTGCTCGACGCTCATCGGCTGCGGCTCGACCCCAAGCTTCGCGAGTCTTTCCTGAATCACCGGCATGTCCAGAGCCTTTTGGGTTTCGTCGTGGAGCTTGTCGATAATCGGTCGCGGTGTACTCGCCGGTACGGACAATCCGCCCCAGTATATGTACTCCGCGTCGGGATAGCCGGCCTCCGCCACCGTCGGCACGTTTTGCAAAGAAGGCGCCCGCCTTGCCGTGCTGACGGCGAGGATCGTCACCTTGCCGTCGCCCAGCACCGAGGCCGCGGCTGCGATGGGCACATAATAAAAATCGATGCGTCCTGCCATTAATTCGGCGAGTCCCTCTGCGCCGCGGAACGGGATATGGCGGACATCGATTCCGGCGGCGACGCGCAGACGTTCGGCGGCCATATGGGACGCGGAGCCAATGCCCGCGGAGGCAAACGTCAACGCTCCTGGTTTTGCCTTTGCTGCCGCAACCAAGTCCGCAACCGTCTTGAAGCCGGTCGACGGGGCCGCTACGAGCACGTTCGGCTGAATGCCGAATAGCACCACCGGCGCGAAGTCGCGCACCGCATCGTAAGGCAGCGTCCTGTGCAGGACGACCTGGGCGCTCAGCGAGGATGAGTGCAGCAAAATGGTGTAGCCGTCGGGATCGGCCTTGGCGACCATGGCAGCACCGATCGTCCCGCCGCCACCCGGTTTGTTCTCGATGACGAACGGCTGACCGACCTGTCGCGAGACCTGATCAAGCACCACGCGCGCGACGCTGTCGTTGGCATTGCCGGCGGTAAACGGGCTGATGACCTGCATCGCCCGGGTCGGCCATGGTTGCGGATCGGCCGCCGCCGTTGCCGCCAGCAGCCCCACACCCGCGATGGCACTGTACAGGGCACGATGTACTGTCATTTGCACCTCTTTGGGTCTCCCTTCGAGCATACCGCAGCGACACGTTGCTCGAAAAGAACGTACTTGGCGCTACGCCCGCTGCAGGACGGCGTTGAAGAGCTTGAGCCTCTGCTCCTGCAGATTGCGCAACATGTTTTTGGTGACGGTTGGAAAGGCCTCGCCAATCAAGATGTGGAGCCCGAGCGGCGGCAGCGATGCGCTCTCGAGCGCTTTGGTGCGCGCCATCTGTTGCTCCAGCGCTTCCTGCGTAGTGTCCTGCCAGGCGATGACGCGGAAACCGATGCGCTCGAGCGCGGCCCGGGTCGCGTGTGGTGTGGACAGAAAGCTGATGCTTTTGTCGTCGGCCCAGGGCGCGGGGTAAAACGGCTCGCCGCCGGGCCCGGCGGCGATCTCCTGGAGCGCGAGACGTCCGCCAGGCACCAGCACGCGGCGCATCTCGCCGTAAAGGCGATCGCGATCGGCGATGTTCATGGCCGCATTCTGTGACCACACGATATCGAAGCTCGCGTCGGCGAACGGCAGATCGAGCGCGTCGCCTTGCCGATAAGTGACCTTGTCGGCGAGGCGCGTGCGCTGCGCGAGCATCGCAGCGAGCGCGACGAATTCGGCGGTGAAATCGAGGCCGGTCACCTGGCAGCCGAATTTGCTCGCGAGAAAGCGCGACGGCCCGCCGATGCCGCAGCCGACGTCAAGAACGCGCTCGGAGCCGTTGATCTGAGCAAGCTGCGCCAGCCGCACGGTCGTATTGCGCCCACCCGAATGGAACTCGTCGACCGGCGCGAGGTCGTCGGGCGTGAGATGCTCAATGTCTTTGCCTGCCGCCTTCAGCGCCGCCAGGATGACGTCGTCCAGCGCGCGCTTCTTGTAATGCTCGGCGACGGCTTGCGGCGATCGCGACATGTCGAGTTTCTCCGGTTGGCGGCTAGGTTATAGCGCCGGACCCTGGCCCGTTGACAGCGAGTGAAGTCCCCCCTGCGCGAAAGCTCGGCGAGGGAGCAGACCGAGTTCGCGAACGGGCGGTTCAGAAATTCGCCGCGAGCTTTGGTTTCGGCGCGGGCGTCGATCCCTTCGGCAGGTCGAACAGGCCGCTGGGAAGGCTGTCGAGGAAGGCGAGTATCTCCGACGTCTTCACCACATCGGCATATTTGGCGTTCATATCGCAGAGGTTGATGGCGTGGCTCGCCTGCGAACGATCGAAGCAGGCCTCCTCTGGGAGCGCGATGCGGTAGTTGAGACTGAACGCATCGAGCACGGTGGCGCGCACGCAGCCGGAGGTCGTGGTGCCGGTGACGATGACGCTGTCGCAGCCGAGCAGCGTGAGATAGCTCGCCATGTTGGTGCCGAAGAAGCCGGAGGGCTTCTGCTTTAGTACCACGACGTCTTGCGGCGCCGGCGCGATCTCGGCGACGATGTCATTTCCGTCCACGTTGGTTGCGGGCCGGCTGGAGCGATCCTCGTCTGAGCGGGAGTTCTTCCAATTCCAGCTTCCGCTGTCCCAATTGTCCTCGCGACGCACCCCGGTCGTGTAGATTACCGGGATGCCCTTGGAGTGTGCCTTGTCGATCAGTGCCTTGAGATAGGGCATGGCAACCCAGGCGTCCTCGCCACAGGAATTACGCCAGCGCTTGATCGATTCGAGAATCGGCACCGGGCGCTCGTCGCAGAACGCGTAGTTCACGTCGATGATCAACAGCGCAGGGCGGTTGCCGAATCCGCCGGGCGCGCCGTAACCGGACGTGGCGAACACAGCTTTGTCGCGCTCGGTGAGGAACTTGTTCCAGATGGGCTCTGACATGGTCGTGGGTCCCGGTTTCTCGGTTAAAGTTGGGTCGGTTCGGTCGTTCAAAGGCTCGCGCGCACGCTTTCGACGAAACTCATGTCGATGATCTGCTCGTA
>VAZQ01000620.1 GCA_005883115.1 Alphaproteobacteria bacterium
AGGGGCTGCGCGAGGCGCAAGGCGCGCCGTCACTGTCCTCCAGCGACGTCTCGGCATTGCGGCCGGTCGTTTTCGTAACCGCAAGCCTGGTCATCTTCGGAGTGAGCATCGAGCGGCTGGGGCTCGTCATTTCGATCCTTTTGCTGATCGGCGTCGGCGCGGTCGCGGCGCGCGGCCTGCGGCCGCTCGAGACGCTGGCGGCGGTTCGGCGTCCTCCCGGGCATCGGCCCGATCGCGACCATTGCGATGCTGCTGCCATTGACGTTCCATCTGGAGCCGACGTCGGGTTTGATCATGCTCGCCGGCATCTTCTACGGCGCGCAATACGGCGGATCGACCACCGCCATTCTCGTCAACCTGCCGGGCGAGACCTCGTCAGTGGTCACCTGCATCGACGGGCACCAGATGGCGCGCCAGGGTCGCGCCGGCGCAGCGCTCGCGGTGGCAGCGCTCGGATCGTTTTTCGCGGGCTGCGTCTCGACTGCGCTGATCGCCACTTTTGCGCCGCCGCTCGCCAAAGTGGGCCAATCATTCGGCGCACCGGAATATTTCTCGCTGATGCTGCTCGGCCTGATCGCCGCGGTGGTGCTCGCCCATGGCTCGGTCGTCAAGGCGGTCGCAATGATCGTGCTCGGGTTGCTGGTCGGTCTGGTCGGCACCGACGGCAACACCGGCGGGACGCGGTTCACGTTCGGCATAACCGAGCTGACCGACGGCATCGACATCGCCACGCTTGCGATCGGCGTTTTCGGCATCGGCGAGATCATCACCAATTTGGCGCAGCCGCAGGAGACGCGTGGCTTGGCGGCAAAGAAGATCAGCCGACTGTGGCCGACGCGCGAGGATTTTCGCCGCGCCTGGCCGGCCGTGCTGCGCGGCACCGCGCTCGGCTCGGTCCTCGGCGTACTTCCCGGAGGCGGCGCGACATTGAGCGCGTTCGCCGCCTACGCGCTCGAAAAACGCTCCTCGCGAAACGCAGCGGAATTCGGCCACGGCGCGGTGGAGGGCGTCGCCGGACCTGAATCCGCCAACAATGCCGGCGCGCAGACCTCGTTCATCCCGATGCTGACCCTGGGCATCCCAGGAAATGCGGTCATGGCGCTGATGATCGGCGCGCTCACCATCCACGGCATCCAGCCGGGCCCGCAAATCATGAGCGAACGCCCCGGCATGTTCTGGGGCATGATCGCCAGTATGTGGATTGGCAACCTGATGCTGGTGATCATCAACTTGCCGCTCATCGGCATGTGGGTGCAATTGCTCAAGCTGCCGTATCGCTTTCTCTATCTCGCGATTCTTTTGTTCTGCGCTATCGGCGTCTACACCGTGAGCAACAGCGCGGCGGCGGTGCTGCTGGCGGCGTTCTTCGGCGTGTTCGGCTATGTCTTTACGCGGCTCGAATGCGAGCCGGCGCCAATGATCCTCGGCTTCGTGCTCGGCCCGTTGATGGAGGAGAATCTCCGCCGCGCGATGCGCATTTCGAGCGGCGATCCGGCCATTTTCATCGAGCGGCCGATCAGTCTCGGCCTGTTGATCGCGGCGCTCGCGCTCTGCGTGCTAGTGGCGCTGCCAACCATCCGCAGCAAGCGGGAAGAGGCGTTCCAGGAGTAGCCAAGATCCACCGCGCAATGGCCCGTGCCTGCCGCAGGGCTCGCTGCTCTCGATTAGCGTTTAAGCAGCGCTTCTCAAGCGAGTGGCCGCCCTGCCCTCCTCCGCCTTCCGCTGCTCATGCTGATTCCACCGCGCACGAATACGCGCTCGCCGCGGCGACGCCTTGAAAGACGCGGCCGATGAAGACCAATACCGGGCCGCTGGGCGCCAGCGCGCCTAGCTTTGCGGCGATATCGGACACAGTTCCGGCGACGATCGTCTCCTCTGGCCGCGTGGCGGCCGCAACCGCGACTGCCGGCATGTCAGGCGAAAGTCCGTGCGCGATTGCGCGCATCGCCAATTCGCCAATCGTCTTCTTCGCCATATAGACCACGGTGGTCGCGGCGGGATCGGCAAGGCTTGCCCAATCGATATCTTCAGGCAAACGACCGTGCACGTCGTGACCGGTGAGGTATTGCAGGCGGCGGACATCGCGCCGCTGCGTCAGCGGAACGCCAAGTCTTGCTGCCGCGCCCTGCGCCGCGCTGATGCCGGGGATGATCTCGACCCGAATCCCGGCAGCATGACAGGCGGCAATCTCCTCGCCGGCACGGGCGAAAATGAGGGGGTCGCCGCCCTTGAGCCGCACCACCCGCCGGCCCGCTTTGGCAAGCGCGATCATCAGCGTGTTGATCTCGTCCTGCTTGCAAGCTGCCCCGTAGCCGGTCTTGCCGACCAGCATCTTTTTCGCCTCGCGCCGCGCAAAGTCGAGAACTTCCGGCGCAACCAGGTCATCGATCAGGATGATGTCCGCCGATTGCAGCGCCCGCAGGGCGCGCAGCGTGAGTAGTTCTGGATCGCCCGGGCCAGCGCCCACCAGCGTGACGGCACCGGCCTCTAGACCTTGCTCGTTCGTCTTGCCGAAAAGCGCGTCGAAATCGCGTTGCGTCGGTTCATGCGCCGGATGGTTGACCGCAAAAGCCGTGAACAGCTGCCAGAACCGGCGCCGAGCGGCCGGCGAAAGCGCGGACGCTTGCACCGCCTTGCGCCAGCGGCGCGCCGCCTCCGCCCAACGGGAAAAGCCGCCCGGGATCATCGCTTCCAGCTTGGCGCGGATCGCCTGCGCGAAAACCGGCGCCGCGCCGGCGGTCGAAATGCCGATCACCAACGGGGAACGGTTGACGATGGCGCCGAATGAGAAATCGCAATGCGCCGGCCGGTCGATCACATTGACCGGAACGCCGGCCGCGCGCGCGGCGCCGGCGAAACGTGCGGCATTCGTTTCATTCTCGAAGCCGCCGACGGCAACGGCAGCGCCGGTAAAGTCTTCAGTCCGCCACGCCCGATGCCGCAACGTGAGGGAAGTGCCCGGAGCTTCCAACGCCAGCGCACAGAGCTCCTGGCAGGGGCGTTCGGCAAAGACCTCGACATTTGCGCCGGCCGCCGACAAGAGCTCCGCCTTCCACGCCACCGGCGCGTTGTTGCCGGCGATGATTGCACGTTTGCCGGCGAGCTCAAAAAAGATGGGCAGCCGCGCGAGCGGCTGCATGCGCGGCGAGCGCGGCGGCTGCGGAGGGGGTTGAAGCTCGACCCGGCGCATCAATAGACGTCCTGCTGATAACGTCCGCACTTTTTCAGGTTGGCGACGAACGCAAGCGCCTCGTCGGTGGTGCGCACGCCATGTGCGGCCACGAATCCCGGCGCAACGGCTGTGATTTGCCCGGTATGCTGCAAAGCAGCAAAGACCGTGCCAAACACTC
>VAZQ01000621.1:0-497 GCA_005883115.1 Alphaproteobacteria bacterium
GTGATTCCGCAATGGCGCGGGCCGGTATTTTGCGTAGCTCGTATATGCGGAGCTTCACGCTGGCTGCCACATGGGGACTGGCCCAATGTGCTCGAGGCCCATCTGCGAGATGCACTGTTAAAGCTTCGCGATGAAGTCGGAAAAGTTCTCACTAACAAGGCCAACGAGTTGAAACATCAACTTGCGAGGCTGGAAGGTGAAACCGGCAACAGAGGCCGACACAGCTCTCTGAACGGTCGAAAGGTCGCCGTCAAATATCGCGATGGGTCAGCCAATGCCTGGGCAGGAAGAGGAGCACAGCCAGTTTGGCTGAGAGAGAAACTGAAGGCTGGCGCGAAGCTTGAAGACTTTGCCGTTCACAAGAGCGTTGCTGCCCGTAACGTTTCACCGAAAAAACCCAAGACGCGCCGCAGAGCTAAAGTAGCTGGTGGCGCGCGCAGAGCGCCGAAGGCGAAGCGGCGTCCTATTCTGACGGCAGCGCCCGACGAGCAGCCCTG
>VAZQ01000621.1:597-3011 GCA_005883115.1 Alphaproteobacteria bacterium
AGATGTTCCACCCTCCATCAGCACTTCAAGCAGCAATTCGGTCAGCGCATCCTCGAATGCACGAGATAGCATGGCGAGGTCGTCACTCTGTTGAGTCATTTCATTAAAACGGCTCGGGTTTGCGGTGCTTGGCGAGACGGCGTCGCAGGGCGGGCGAGATCTCGCCGGAGTGCAGTCGCGTTCGGCGCGTTCTTCCTTGAATCGGGTTTTGCTAGAGATTTGGGGAAGGGGCAATCGACCATCTGTCTTTTGCGACTCAGCGAAGCTCGTTTGAGATGCGCTGCACGGTGCCAGTCCCGAGCCCAAACGTTCGGCCGCGGTGTAAATCAAGCTCCATTTGCGAGCGTCCTCCCTTGGGGATCTGAGAAAGCGACGGAATAGATAATCAATAACACGATCTGCTCCCTTTCATTTCCGGTCCGGGTTTTTTTGCTGATCGAAGATCAGTTGACGATGCTTCTCGAAGGAACGGCGATTGGGCCGGCAGCATCACCTCACACGCCCTCCTCGGTGGACTGCATCACCACTATGTCCGCGTCTGAGTTTTCGGTACACACAGGCCCGTCAGGGTATGGGTCTGGCCCGAAAGATGTGGTCGTTCACGCCATCTTAACCTATCCAACGAAAAAATGTGGGACTTCGGAAGGAGAACGTGATGGAAAGCATGAAACCTGTGACGAGGGCTCTGCAAACCCTAGCGGCCATCGAAAGCGAAAGTCGCGAACTCATTCTCGCAGAGGCGCCTTCGACGGGTTCGACCGAAATTGACGCAGAGATTGTACCGCTTGTTCAGAAAATCGAAGCCGGATCAATCGCAGAAATCGAAAAGGTGATCGGTGAGATGCAAGAGGCGAAGAACTTTCTCCAAACCGAGTGGGAGCGAATACAACGAGAGACGGCTCGCTATATGAAGCTCGCTCAGACAGCTTCGGCCTCGGTGGAAATCATCTTTGAGACCGTGCGCGGATGGCGCGAAGCAGGCCACCCCGTAGACAACGAAACGAAATCCAAAGCTCTCCCGTGGACTCGGTAGCGGTTCACAGTCTTTCGTAATCGCTGGCGCGGCCGCCTGGCCGCTCGCGGCGAGTACGCAATGCTGGGGACTGCGAGTGAAAGGTCTCGGTGCTCATCACTTAGTGAAGCTGGGTTTCTCACGAGCGCTGTCGCGCGCTGACGTCAGAAATCGCGTCCGACTGATGGGTCGACGCCGCCGGCGAGGCGCACGTGCCTCCTCGGCGTTGATCGCCGCGAACAGCTTCTCCATGGCGCGCGCTGACGGTGCTCCGAGCGTCTCGTTTAGGCGGGTTGTCTCCGCAAGCTCCTGGCGAACTAGCTCATAACGCCGTGCGAGTCCACGATCGCCCGCGAGCGCCTGCTCAACGCGATCGGCGTCGCGGCGGCTTAGCGACTGTGTCGCATGCCATGGCAATAGCTCCTCGATCTTACGCCGCCCTCGCTGTTTATTGATCGCCGTCATAGCCACCTCGTTCGACTTCTTCCGCGTTGAGCAGCTCCACTAATCGTCGCGCGGGACTGCCTAGTTGGTAGACGCTCTACCATCGAGGATTGTGATTGCGCCGCGACCGCGACCCTGTTGCGGCATAACCAAAATTCTCCGGTGCTGTGCTCTACGTGCCACATGGTCCGTTCGCGGCGCGGAATATCAAAGCGCCGAAGTGTCACGTCAGCGCATATTAAAAACCGTCGCCGCATGCCGCAGCAAACGAAAAAGGCAGTCGTAGACACCAAAGGGTTAAGAACCCCCCGGCATGTCGGAGGCCAGAATTTGTTGTAATTTCTTGAGACGACAGAGGATCGGCCAAGACGCTGGCGAGCGGAATGGGCAAAACCGTCACGGCGAGCGGACCAAAGCCGCGATTGCGGAGCGGCAGAAATTCAGCGCATCGCTGAAAATGCTCCGCGCCGGTCTGACATGAATACGTAAAGTCGAGAAATGCGTGAGCAGGCGTGCGAATGCTTCCGCGGGTCCCGGCGCGCAACGAACGCGCTTGACCCTCTAACCGCTCCGGTCTGCGCCGCCGCGCTGACGGCGCGACGTGGCCTCGGCGCCGCGGCCGTCGCGGGCAGGATTTACGTCATCTCGGGCGGGCCGACACCCGGCGACTCGGTTTCGGCGGCCAACGAGATTTTCGTACCGTGATGCAGGTGAGGGCTAAGCGCTACTGCCCGCCTCGAAGAGCCTTGGCCAGGTCCCTAGCTTCTCGCAGTAATCTTCGGACTGACGGGAGCGTCGCTAGATTTTGCAGGTGCAGGGGCGGTCGCTCTTTTGAGGTGCGCTGCACCGCCCGATCCCGAGCGATTTCGCGATCGCCCTCGGTTGCCATCGCGATGTGTTCTGCCCCCCTGGCTTAACGCCGAGAGCCGACGCGATTGTCGAAGCTTCCAGCAGGAAG
>VAZQ01000260.1:0-9064 GCA_005883115.1 Alphaproteobacteria bacterium
CCTCCTCATATTCCTGGGCCTGCTTGGCACGTTCTGGGGATTGATCGAGACGGTCGGCTCGGTCGGCAATGTGATCAACAGCCTCAAACCCGGCGGCGATGCCGGCGCGATTTTCGATTCGCTCAAAGAGGGACTGGCCGCGCCGCTCGGCGGAATGGGAATTTCCTTTTCTTCCTCGCTGTTCGGACTTGCCGGCTCGCTCGTGCGAGCCAGGCGCAGAACCGGTTCTATACCGAACTCGAGGACTGGCTCTCCACAACCGTTCACGACCTTGGCGTGGGCAGCGACGCGGCCGCGCCCCTCTCAGGCGCAGGGTCGAGTGACCTTCGGCTGGCCATCGAGCGACTGCGCGAGGCCATCACTGACGGCGGCTCGAGCCGCGCGACCACGACCGCCATGGCCAATCTCGCGGAAGCGATCCAGGGGCTGGTGCATCACATGCGCAGCGAGCAACAAATGATCCGCGACTGGGTCGATTCGCAGGCCCAGCAGCATCGCGAGGTGCGCCGCCTGCTCGAAATCCTGGTGCACGAAAACGTCAATAAGTAATTAGCGAAGAAGGCGTAAGTAGGATCCAATGGCACTCGCACGCGCACGCCGCGACAGCGGCATGAACTACTGGCCTGGCTTCGTCGACGCCCTGTCGACATTGGTGCTCAGCATCATTTTCCTGCTTAGCATATTCGTCATCGTACAGTTCTATTTGACCCAGGAAGTCACTGGCAAGGATACCGCCCTCAGCCGCCTCACCGCGCAGATTGCACAGCTCACCGAGCTTCTATCGCTCGAAAAGACGGGCAAACTCGACCTCGAGGAGCAGCTCACGTTGATGCGCTCGAGTCTGGCGAGGGCGGAGGGCGAACGCGATCGCTATAAGGGTCTTTTCGAGGGTACCGGCAGCGGAGAGGGCAAGGCTGCCGAGCTCAGCGGGCAACTCGACGCGGAGCGACGGCTCAGCGCCCGCGCGCTGGCGCAGGTCGAGGTGCTCAACCAGCAGATCGCGGCGCTGCGACGCCAGCTCTCCGCCCTCGAAGAAGCGCTCGATGCCAGCGAAAAGCGCGACAAAGAAGCGCAAAATCGCATCGCCGATCTTGGCCAGCGGCTCAACGTGGCGCTCGCGCAGCGGGTGCAAGAACTTTCACGATACCGTTCGGATTTCTTCGGCCGACTGCGCGTCATTCTCGGCAATCGACCTGACATTCGCATCGTCGGAGACCGCTTCGTGTTCCAGTCGGAAGTTTTTTTCGACACCGCCAAGGCTACTCTCGACAATCCGGAAGGTCGCGCCGAACTAGACGGGCTCGCCACCGCTCTGCTTGAACTGGAAAAAAAGATTCCGGGCGAGATCCCCTGGGTACTGCGCGTCGACGGCCATACCGACGTGCGGCCTATCAATAGTCTGCAGTTCAAGAACAATTGGGAGCTTTCGGTCGCCCGCGCGATTTCGGTCGTCCAATACCTTGTCGGCAAGGGCGTCTCACCGCAGCGGCTCGTCGCCGCCGGCTTTGGCGAATTCCAGCCAATTGATGCCGACAAGACCGACGACGCCTATAGTCGCAACCGCCGCATCGAGCTCAAGCTGACGGAGCGGTGAGCGCGTGTCGCAGAGGAGCCAACGCATTTCTGTCGCCTCAGACGCGATGGTGGCCGCGTCTTTCACGCTTCGCCGCTATACGCCCGCCGATGAAGCCGCAGCGATCGAATTATGGCGGCGAACTTGGCAGCTCGCCTACCCCCACATCAATTTCGACGATCGGGTCGTCTGGTGGCGCCAGCGCTGGCGCGAGGAACTCGTGCCGGCGGCCACGATCACGGTGGCAGAAGCGAACGGGAAAATGCTCGGCTTCGTCACCGTCGATCCGTGCACGTTCGATATTGATCAGACGGTGGTCGCTCCCGAGGCCTGGGGCATGGGGATCGCGGCGGCGCTCCTCGACGAAGCCAAGCGGATATCGCCGGCCGGGCTCGACTTGCACGTCAACAAGGACAATGCGCGCGCTATCCGCTTTTACAAGAAGCACGGCTTCGTAATCTCAGGCGAAGCTCTCAATTGGCGTTCGGGCGCGCCCGTTCACAAGATGAGCTGGCGGCCATGACAGCCGCGGGCGGGCCATGGTCATTTACCGTGGAGTTTTCGATCCGCAGACGAATGGACGCTGCGGCAAGCCCACGTCAGGGCTGGAACTGCAAACGCGCCAATCGCGCGTAGAGGCCGCCGGCAGCGACCAGCGTTTGGTGGGAGCCCTCCTCCACGATTCGGCCCGCCTCCATGACCAGAATGCGGTCGCAGGAGAGGACTGTTGCGAGGCGGTGCGCGATCACGAGCGTCGTGCGACCCTGCATCAGCCGCCCGAGCGCGTCCCTCACCAGCGTCTCGCTCTCGGCATCGAGCGCGGATGTGGCCTCATCGAGCAAAAGCAACGGCGCCCCGCGCAGGATGGCGCGCGCGATAGCAATGCGCTGGCGCTCGCCGCCAGATAGCGTCACGCCGCGCTCACCGACCGTCGTGTCGAACTTTTCCGGCAACAAGCTGATGAATTCCAGCGCATGCGCGAGCTCGGCGGCGCGCTCAACCTCCGGATCGCTCGCCTCCGGCCGGCCGAAGCGGATGTTGTCACGAATCGAGGCGGCAAACACGATCGCCTCCTGGGGGACCAACGCGATGCGCCGGCGTAGCGCAAGCGGATCAACATCGACGAGCGGAACGCCGTCGAATTTGGCCACGCCCGAGCTCGGATCGTAGTATCGTAGAATCAAATGAAAGATGGTGCTCTTGCCAGCACCGGACGGGCCGACGATCGCAACTCTCTCGCCCTGCCGCACGACAAATGACACGCCGCCGAGCGCCGAGCTCGCCGACCGGGCGGGATAGGAAAAACGAACGTCCACAAACGCGACTTCGCCGCGCGGCGGCTCCGGCAATGCGATCGGCCGCAGCGGCGGCACGATTGCTGGGCGCAGATTTAAGATCTCGAATAGCCGCTCTGCCGCGCCCGATGCTTGTGACAGCTCGCCCCAGACCTCCGACAGCTGGCCGAGGCCAGCGGCGGCAAACACCGCATAGAGTACGAACTGTGATAGTCGCCCCGCGCTCATGCGGCCTGTGAGCACGTCCTGCGCGCCGACCCACAGCACGACCACAACGCTGGCGAAAACGAGGAATATCGCAATCGCGGTGAGAATTGCCCGCGCCTTGATCGAGTCCTGCGCGGCGCGGAAGGCGCGCTCAACTGCGGCGCCGAAGCGATTTTTGGCCACCGCCTCATTTGTGAAGGCTTGCAGCACGCGCACCGCCCCGATCATCTCGGACGCGTAGGCGGTGGCATCGGCAAGCGTATCTTGCGCCCACCGCGAGCGACGCCGCACCGCGCGGCCGAAGCCGTAGAGTGGCAACACGATCACGGGTATGGCGGCAAGAACGAAGGCGGAGAGGCGCGGACTCGTAACGACCATCATAGTCGCCGCGCCGATGAAGAGCACCGAGTTGCGCAACGCAATCGAAACCGAAGCGCCGACCGCGGCCTTGATCTGGGTCGTGTCGGCTGTGAGCCGAGAGACAAGTTCCCCTGTTTTCGCTTCGTCGAAATAAGCGAGCGAAAGCGAAACCAGGTGCCCGAATACGCCCTCGCGCAGATCGGCGACGATGCGCTCGCCCAGCGTGGTGACGAGATAGAAACGCGAGGCGCTCGCCAGCGCGAGCACCGCCACGATGACAATCATCACCGCGAAATAGCTGTCGATGAGGTTCGCGCTCTCGCGCGAGAACCCGAAATCGATCATGCGCCGGACCGCGATCGGCACAAGCAGTGTGGTGACTGCGGCGATCACCAGCGCCATGAGCGCCGCGATCGCTTGCCAGCGATAGCGCGCAACATAGGGCAGAAGCGACAGCAGCGGCTTGAGCCTGCGGCTTTGCTGGCGCTCGGCGGGGGGCACGACGGCGTGCTGCGCCTCGTCGAGCGCTGGTGGGATGGCGCGCGCGGTGTCTCGATCGATTACGTTCATTTCAATCGGCCATTTGGGGGCTACGACAGCCGCCGAAGCCGGCGCGACAATGCCTCCTCGGATGGCAGGTGGCAATCGGGCGCCAGCCGCTCAGGCTGGCGCTTGTTTCCGCTGTCGCGCTAAGCTATAGAGCCGCGGCATTTCAACAGCCCTGAGTTCAAGAGACGCGCATCGCGCGCAGGATGATCGCCATGAAGCCCGACCTGCATCCGGATTATCACACCATCAAGGTGGTGATGACCGACGGCACCGAATTCACCACCCGCAGCACCTGGGGCAAGGAAGGCGACACGATGCACCTCGACATCGATCCGAAATCGCATCCGGCCTGGACCGGCGGTCAGCAGCAGCTGGTGGACCGCGGGGGGCGTCTGTCACGATTCCAGAAGAAATTCGCGGGCATCGGGCTCAAAAAATAGCGCTTACGTCTTCCTTGGCGCGCAAACTTCGCCCGCGAGCAACAGTCCCGATTAAATCGGTCACTTGTCAGCACGCGCGCATATAGCGTCACCACGGGAACCAACGGCGGCTTCGCGCCGTCAGTTTCTCCCAGTTCCCAGTTGATCGATCCCTCCCGGCTGGTCGGACGACCTCGTCGTCTTTACCATCAGAGCGTAACAGCGATAGGATCAAAACAACGCGATTGGAGGCGGAAGAGTGACATGGACAGCTATACGGTCCGCATCAACGGCTTCACGCGCTCGGTCGAGGCGTCCGATCCCGATAAGCCGCTACTGTACGTGTTGCGCGGCCTCGGGCTGACTGCCGCCAAGTACGGATGTGGGCTGGGACAATGCGGCGCCTGCACGGTTTTGATCGAAGGAAGGGCTACCCGATCCTGCCAAACGACCATAGCGGACGTGCGCGATAGGGCGGTAACAACGCTGGAAGGCTTGGGCTCGAGCTCGTCACTGCACCCGGTTCAAGCCGCCTTTATAAAAGAGCAAGTGCCGCAATGCGGCTACTGCACGAGTGGTATGATCATGAGTGCCGCCGCGCTGCTCGCCGAAAAAGCAAAGCCCACCGAAGACGAAGTGCGCTCCGCCCTCGATGGCAATCTATGCCGCTGCGGCACTCACGTCCGAGTTGTCCGAGCCGTCATGGCAGCATCGGGCCAGGCAGGCTGACATGACCCTCGCGATGGAGCCGTCTCATTTCTCTCGCCGTGCCGTTCTCAAGGGTGGCGCACTCACCATCGCCTTTGCATTGAGCGGCGAGCGCGCTGATCTTTTCGCACAAGATGGCGGTGGTCCGCCACGCATCCTCGATGCAAAGGAGGTGGACGCCTTTTTTGCTGTGAATGGCGATGGCACGGTAACGGTATTCTGCGGCAAAGTTGATCTCGGACAAGGCTTGCGGATCGCTATCCGACAGATGGCGGCCGAGGAACTCGGGATCGGCGTTGACAAGATCAAGTATGTGGAGGGCGATACGGCTGTCACCCCTGATCAAGGGCGGACCTCCGGTTCGAGTGGTATCCAACGCGGTGGCGTGCAGATCAGGCAAGCTGCCGCGACGGCGCGCAAAGCGCTTAGCGAACTCGCGGCACAACACCTCGGTACCAAACCCGATGATCTCATCGCGGTTGATGGACAAATACGGCCGAAGGTGGGTGGGGCCGGCATCCTCTTTGCAGACTTGATCGGAGAGCGACGCTTCGACCTCAAAATTGATCCTAAAGCGCCGCTCAAAAATCCCTCCAGTTACATCATTGTCGGCAAGTCTCTCCCACGACCGGACGTGCCGGCCAAATGCACGGGCCGCAACATTTACGTTCACGATTTCACTGTTCCGGGAATGTTGCCCGCCCGAGTGGTCCGGCCCCCGGCGATCGGCGCCAAGTTCATCTCGGTTGACGAATCTACAGCCGAAAACCTCGGCGCGAAGGTCGTGCGCATCAAGGACTTTCTCGCGGTTGTTGCCGCCGACGAGTGGATGGCGGTGCGCGCTGCGCGCGCGCTTCGTGCGCAATGGAGCGCGTGGTCGGGCTTGCCCGAACAGGACACGCTTGCGGCAACGCTGCGCAGCGCTGCCGATATCACTGACGAAATCTTGATCAACAAGGCCGCACCAGACGCGCCCCGCCCGGAGGGTGCAAAGACGATTGCTGCTAGCTACTTCTGGCCAATGCAAAGCCACGCCTCGCTCGGCCCTTCCTGCGCCGTAGCCGATGTGCGCGCTGATGCGGCGACGATTTGGACTGCATCGCAAGGCACGCATGGCAACCGTGCAACATTTGCCAGATTCCTCGGTTTGCCGCGGGAAAAGGTGCGGCTCATCTATCTCGAGGGTGCCGGCTGCTACGGGATGAACGGGCATGAGGATGCAGCAGCCGATGCGGCGATCATTTCGCGCGCTATCGGACGGCCGGTTCGCGTGCAATGGTCGCGCGAGGACGAGCACGGATGGGACCCCAAAGGTCCTCCCCAACTCCTCGACATTTCCGGCGCAGTCGCTGGCGACCGCATCCTTGACTGGCGAGTCGAGATGTGGCTGCCGCAGGCGACGCGAGGATTACCCAACATTCCCCTGCTCGGGCCCGAGGCTGCCGGGCTCGACCAGGTGCGTGGTCTCAATGCTGGCCAGATCTCGCAAAATGGCGATCCGCCCTATGCTGCCGACAACGTAAGGATACTTGTGCACTGGCTCAAAGACGCGCCGTTGCGCCCCGCCCCGCTGCGTTCACCCGGCAAACCGGCCAACTGCTTCGCCGTCGAGAGCTTTATTGATGAATTGGCTGCTGCGGCGCGTGTCGATCCGGTCGAGTTTCGATTGCGCGGCCTCAGCGATGCGCGTGGCGTTGAGGTCATCAAACGCACGGCCACTTTGATGAAATGGCAAGCGCGGCCTTCCCCCGGCCCCGACAAAGATGCACCTATCGCACGCGGACGCGGCATGGCCTATGTCCATTATAAGCACGACGAAACCTATGTTGCGATAGGCATGGAGGTGGCCGTCGACCGGTCGAGCGGAAAAATCACGGTCGAACGTGTCGCATGCGCGCATGACTGCGGCCAGATCATCAACCCGGACGGGGTACGGGCGCAGGTCGAGGGCTGCATTTTGCAGACGCTCAGTCGGGCACTGAAGGAAGAAGTGAAATTCGATCGCTCGCGCGTGCTGAGCGTCGATTGGTCAAGCTATCCGATCCTGACCTTCTCGGAAGCTCCCAAGGTCGAAATTGAACTGATCGACCGGCCGACCTTGCCGCCACTCGGTGCCGGCGAAGCCGCCTGCACGCCGGTCGCGGCTGCGCTCGCAAATGCCATCCACGATGCGAGCGGCGTACGGCTGCGTACGGTTCCTTTTACACCAGAGCGGCTGAAGGCAGCGCGGAATCAGCAATCCACCTGACTCGGGCTACGACTTGCGTCCGGTTTGGCACGGTACCAAATCGCTGTACGAGCCGATTCACCGAGGCGTGCTTACCCCTCCTGCTCGAACGCAGCTTTTAGGAGGTCGATCTGCCGCTCGACCGGATTGACGCGATCCGCGCGGCTGGGAGTTGCGTGCATGGTGGCATCGATCCGGCGCACCGCTTTTTGCAACCTCTTGGACCGCTCGATCAGCAGGCGCAAGCGTTCCGGCAAAAGCTTGATGTTCTGCTCGTCGTTGTGCTCGGTGCCTGCGAGCTTCACCTTGGCTTTCTCCTTGTTGGCTTGGGCGAGCGTCATCTCGCCCTCCTTGACCGCGCGATGGAGCAGAAGCCAGGACGCGAGCTGCATGAGCCGCGTCGTGAGGCGCATGCTCTCGGTCGCATAAGCGAGGGCGGCGCTGCGGGAAAGCTTTTTCGATTCCTGTCGGCCTGGGCCGTCGAGATACGCTGCCGTCTGCTCGACGAGTGCCATGCCGTCACGGAACAGGTCGGCGAAGGCCTGTGAAGCCGCGAGCCTTTCGCCGAACGAAACGGCCGGATTGACCGACTTCTCGGACATTTCCACGCCTCACGCTACGCACACGTTTTTAGTTTTGCGCCAGCCCCTGGCGAGAGTGGAAGCATCGCGCAGGCACCGATGCCTGTCCAGCGCGGGCCGAACAAAGCTTCACGCATAGTTGCCGGACGGCTACGCACCCGGGGCGAGAACATATCGGGAAACGCGATCTCGTTCGCGCGAAACGAGGCGACGAAAAAAGGAGCCGCCGAACGGCGGCTCGAAGTTCTAACAGGGAGGCGTCAAACAGAGTGGACAGGAGCCACTCAATGTCCAGAAGATGGACGCCATCAGTAATGATCGTGAAGGCTTAACAAGGTCTTAAGATTTTAAACAATTTACTGTCCCCAACCAACCCTGCCGCGCCGGCTCAGCTAGCACTAGACCGCCGCAGCGCGCCAACGCGAACGCAGGGGCCGGCTCACTTCTTGAAGAACTGGTCGGCGACGGTGCGCGAGCCCTGCTTGCTGGCGATTGCGGTTTCGAGGCGGCCGATCTCATCCCTGAGAAGCGCGATGCGCTCCTCGAGCTCCTTGATTGAGAGCAGCGCGAGTTCTTGGCCGATCTCATGCACGACTTTTTTCTTCGGGCGGTCGTCTTCATCCACTGCCGGCATCGCTCGCCTCCGCTCGAGAGCCCCGCGAAAATACTCTCCGAGACGGCCATTGTCACATCCACGCCTCCCAATTAAGCAACGCGCGGCAACCCGCGTCAGCCAAGGACTTTTGCCATGCCCGCATTGCCCGCCGAGATGACCGCGATCGCGATCCGCGCACCCGGTGAAGCGGACGCGCTCGTCCCCGAGCAGCGCCCGCTCCCTCGCCCCGGCAAACGCGAGGTGCTGGTCAAGGTTGTGGCCGCGGGCGTCAACCGGCCCGACGTGATGCAGCGCCAAGGTCTATATCCGCCCCCCGCTGGCGCAACTGACATCCCAGGTCTCGAGATCGCAGGCGAGGTGGTTGCGCTAGATGCCGGTGTGACACGCTGGAAGCTCGGCGACACCGTCATGGCGCTGGTTGTTGGCGGTGGCTACGCCGAATACTGCGCGGCGCATGAAACTCATGCGCTGCCGGTCCCTGCGGGGCTCACGCTTATCGCCGCTGCGGCCATCCCAGAGACCTTCTTTA
>VAZQ01000260.1:9075-15700 GCA_005883115.1 Alphaproteobacteria bacterium
GTTAAAGGCTGGCGAGACCCTGCTGATCCACGGCGGCTCTTCGGGGATCGGGACCGCCGCGATCCAGCTCGCCAAAGCATTCGGCGCCCGCGTGATCGCCACCGCCGGTTCGGCCGAAAAGTGCGACGCCTGCCGCCGACTCGGCGCCGACCTGGCGGTTAACTATAAGGTGGAAGATTTCGTCGCCGCGGCCAAGGCTGGCAGCAACGGCAGGGGTGCCGACGTCATTCTCGATATGGTCGGCGGTGACTACATCGAGCGCAATTACGAGGCTGCCGCGGTGGAGGGGCGCGTGGTGCAAATCGCCTTTCAGGGCAGCTCCAAAGCAAGCGTCGATTTCCGCCGCATCATGCTCAAGCGGCTTACCCACACCGGCTCGACGCTGCGCGCGCGCTCGGTCCCCGACAAGGGCGCGCTCGCGAAGGCCGTCGAGATGCATGTGCTGCCGCTGATCGCGTCGGGAAAGATCAGGCCGTTGATCGACAGCACTTTCCCGTTCATCCAGGCGTGCGCCGCACACGCGCGCATGGAGACCAGTGCGCATATTGGCAAGATCGTCCTGACATTCGCAACTCCCTGAAATCATTTGGTTTCCGTTCTTGTGGGCCGACCCCGCGCAGGTCCCTTTCAAGTCCCGCGGGCCGCGAAATCGACGTAAATCGACGTAAAGTTCGCTTGCCTTGGCATCGCGTCAGTCCGGAGAAAGCCCGGCGAGGGTCGATGGGGGTGGAGCTGGGAGGACTTCGGTTGAATTTTGTCCGCGCCTGCGTCACGGCGATGCTGCTCGTGTTTGCCCTTGGCGCCCCTTGCGGCCGCGCGGTCGAGGCGATCAATGTGCGCACCGATGCACAGGCGATCGATCTCACTGACTCCGCCGAGCGCTATCGCAGCGACGCCGACCGGCTGCTTGTTTCTGCCGCTCCCGGACCTGACGGAATCATCCGCCGCATGGACGTGCGCGCGCGCGAGGGAAACACCAATTGGGCCGTCTTCGCGCTTGCCAATTCCGGCGACGAACAGATCGAGCGGCTGATCGTCGTGCCGCATTACCGCATGGTTGGCTCGGGTGTGTTTTGGCCCGATCTCGGCCGCTCCCGCGTCGCCAGCATCACATCGAGCGGGGAACGTCCCGAGCGCCAAGACAGCGCCACCGCAGATATTTTCCGCATCACGCTCGACCCCGGCAGCGTCATGACCTATGTGCTCGAGCTGCGCACCGACAAGCTCAACCAGCTCTATCTGTGGCAGCCCGAAGCCTATAAAGACAAGGTCAACAGCATCACGCTTTACCACGGCATCGTTATCGGAATCGCCGGATTGCTGGCGCTGTTCCTGACGATTTTGTTCGTGGTCAAAGGCAGCATGATGTTCCCCGCTGCCGCCGCGCTCGGCTGGGCGGTGCTAGTCTATATCGGTATCGACTTCGGCTTTTGGGGCAGGGTTTTCGCACTCTCGGCGGACTCCGAGCAAATCTGGCGCGCGTCGGGCGAGGCGATCCTGGCCGCGACGCTGATCGTATTCCTGTTCGCCTATCTCAACCTCAATCGCTGGCACGTGCGCTACGCTCACATCACTTTAGCCTGGCTCGCCTTCCTTGCGGCGCTCGTTGCGCTCGCGCTTTACGAGCCGCCGATCGCCTCCGGTATCGCGCGCCTGTCACTTTTTGTGGTCGCTCTACTCGGCTTTGCATTGGTCGTGTATCTCTCGTTGCATGGTTTCGACCGCGCCGTCCTCTTGATCCCGACATGGCTGTTGCTCGTGCTATGGGTGATCACGGCGGCGCTTGCGGTCAGCGCCGTCATCACCAACGACATTGTCGGCCCGGCTCTGCTCGGTGGGCTGGTCCTGATCGTGATGCTGATCGGGTTTACGGTAATGCAGCACGCCTTCGCCGGCGGCATCACCAGTGGCATCGTCTCTGACGTCGAGCGTCGCGCGCTCGCGCTGACTGGCGCCGGGGACATGATTTTGGACTGGGATGTCTCCGCCGACAAGGTGTTCACGAGCGCGGAGACCGAGACGCTGCTCGGGCTCAAGCGCGGCTCGCTCGAAGGCCCGGCGGCCTGTTGGCTGGATGTGCTGCACCCGCTTGATCGCGATCGGTTTCGCGCCGTGCTCGACAGCGTTCTTGAGCAACGCCGCGGGCGGTTGACCCAGGACTTCCGTCTGCGCACGCCCGACGGGCATTATTTGTGGTTCACGCTGAAGGCGCGGCCAGTGGTGGGCTCGGACGGAGAGGTGGTGCGGCTCGTCGGCACGCTCACCGACGTGACCGAGTTCAAGAATGCGGAGGAGAGGCTCCTCCACGATGCCGTGCACGATAATTTGACCGGGCTGCCCAACCGGGAGCTGTTTCTCGACCGACTGGAGAGCGTGCTCGCATTCGCCAAAGCCGATTCCGCCGTCAAGCCGACTGTGATGGTGATCGATCTCGACCGATTCAAGCAGGTCAACGACTCGCTCGGCGTTGCGGTGGGCGATTCCATCCTGCTAACGTTGGCACGGCGGCTTGGCCGACTGATCAAACCGCAGGACACGCTCGCTCGGCTGGCAGGCGATCAGTTCGCGGTTATCCTCCTGTCGGAACGCGAGACCGAGCGCGTCATCGCCTTCACCGAGACGCTGCGCAAGGGGCTGCGCGCGCCCATCACATTCAACGACCGAGAGCTGTTTCTCACCGCCTCGATCGGGGTCGCGCTCTACGCCGGTGAGCCGGGCCGCACCGAGGAGGTCCTCAAGGATGCGGAGCTTGCGATGTATCACGCCAAACGCATTGGCGGCGACCGCATCGAGGTGTTTAAAACCTCGATGCGAGCCCGTCAGAGCGACCGCGTGACACTCGAGACCGATCTGCGGAGGGCGCTCGAACGCGAGGAGATCGCCATCCTGTACCAGCCGATCGTTCGCCTCGAGGACCGTTCGATTGCGGGCTTCGCGGCGTTGCCGCGCTGGAGGCATCCCAAAGCCGGCAATGCGTCGCCTGCGGAGTTCATTGCCATGGCCGAGGAGGTTGGCCTCATCGTCGAGCTTGGCATGTTCATACTCGAGCGCACGGCACGGCAGCTGGGCAGCCATGCGCCGGCGCGACCCACTGTTCGCCACGGTGAACGTGACATCGCGTCAACTGCTGCGGCAGGACCTGATCCATGATGTGCGCACCGTGATCGCGCGGGCGGGCCTCGCGCGCGGCACGCTCAAATTGGAGCTCACAGAATCGCTGGTAATGGAGAATCCCGAGCACTCAGCGCAGATGCTGCAGCGGATCCGTGATCTTGGCGCCGGGCTGGCGCTCGATGACTTCGGCAGCGGCCACGCATCGCTCGCCTATCTGCAGCGGTTTCCGTTCGATCTCATCAAGATCGATCAGTCCTTCGTGCGCACCAACGGCAAGGGAGCACGCCCCGTGATCCTGCGCTCAATCATCTCGCTCGCGCACGACCTCGGCATGGAGGTGGTGGCCGAAGGCGCTGATACCGATTCTGATGCGGTCGAACTCTATCAGCTCGGTTGCGAGTACGCGCAGGGCCTCCACTTCGGCGAGCCAATGAGCGCGGAGGATGCCAAGGCGCTTTTGGAGGACGACGGCGCAAGAAACGAGAGCGATCTCGCGCTGCCCACGCAAACCGTTCAGTAGCAGCTTTTAAAACCTTGGATGGTCATTTCCGGGCGCGAGCTAAAGCCCTCGATTCGAATTCCCCAACTTCATGCCTGCACTGCGAGCTGCGGCTCTCGCCGCCATCACCGCTGGACCGAATGAGCAACTGTACGGGTTCGTAGAAATTTATTAACTCGACGTGGCTGCGCTACGCGTGCCCAGCTTCGCTCGAGAGCATGCCGAGAGCGATGCCGATCTTCCTCAGCGCCTGTTCATACTTGCCGCCGGTGTCCTGGCCGAATATCAGCTCGGCATCGGCCGTGCAGTGCAGCCAGCCGTTATGCTGAATCTCGTTTTCGAGTTGGCCGGGCGCCCACCCGGCATAACCGAGGGCGAGAATGGCGCTTTGCGGCCCCTCTCCACGCGCAATCGCCTTGAGGATGTCGAGGGTTGCGGTCAGGCAGATGCCTTCGTCGATCGGCAGCGTTGAGTTCTCGATGAAGAAGTCGCTCGAATGCAGGACGAACCCGCGTTGGGTATCGACCGGACCGCCTTTTAGCACCTTCACGCCGCCCGCGCGCCGCGGGAGCTTGATCAGCTCCGCCGCAGGGACAACCTCAAGCTGCACCAGGAGGTCGGCAAAGCTGATGTGCGCCGCCGGCTGATTGACGACGATGCCCATGGCGCCCTCGGTGGAATGCGCGCAAACATAAATCACGCTGCGGGCGAACCGGTCATCGCCCATCGACGGCATCGCAATCAGCATCTGGCCGTCCAGATAGCCGCGCTTGCCGGACTTGCGCTGCTGCGGCTTGGACTTTGCCGCCTTCTCCGGCGTCATCGCCTGGGGCCGCGGCGTCTCGGATTCGGCGCCGGACGTCGCCTCGTCCTCGTCTTGCATGCTGGTCTTGCGAGGAAGCTTCATGTCGAAATGCTACCCGATTGAGCGCCTATTGCAAACGTGGCGTCCTACAATCGCATGCATCCTTTGTGCCACGATTCGAGCCACCGCACGGTAAGATGTATGTCTTTTTCGTGTATGTTCCACCTCCCGTTCTGATCACGCGCCGGCTCACGATGAATTCAGTGGCACGCGAGAAGTTTCACCCCGAAAATCGAGCGACCATGATCTTCCATCTGCTGCGGCGGAGCGCCGCGCTCCTTGCCACCTGCGCGATGAGTCTCATTGCCGCAAGCAGCGCAAGCGCTGCCGAGGACGCCTCGCCATGGGACGGCGACGCCCGTAGCGCGGTGCGCCTCATTGCGGGCTCGTCCACCGTGCCGGAACACGCAGCAATCCGCGCCGGTATCGCCATCCGGCTGAAGAACGGGTGGCACACCTATTGGCGCTATCCCGGCGACGCCGGCGTTCCGCCGCGTTTCGGTTTTGCAGGGTCGCAGAATGTCAACTCCGTCGAGGTACGCTGGCCTGCGCCGCAACGTATCGCGGAGCAGGGTGTGGTCGCGATCGGGTATGCCGACGATTTCATCCTGCCGCTGGCGATCGTGCCGCAGGACCCCGCAAAGCCGGTCAAGCTGCGCCTCAAACTCGACTACGCCGTGTGCGAAAAGCTGTGCGTACCGGCGGAAGGACAGGCGGAGCTGGTGCTCACCGGCGGCCGCTCTGCACATGATGCCGCGCTCGCCGCAGCCGAAGCGCGGGTTCCCAAGAAGGCCGCGGTGGGGGAAGGCTCGCCACTCGCCGTCAAATCAGTTCGCCGCGAACTGACCGGGTCTCGGCCCCGCGTCATCGTCGACATCGCGGCACCCTCCACAACCCAAGTCGATTTGTTCGCCGAGGGCCCAACACGGGAGTGGGCACTGCCAGTGCCGACGGCGGTCGAGGGCGCGCCGGCGGGCCGGCAACGCTTTGCCTTCGATCTCGATGGCGCCCCGCCGGGCGCCACATACGACGGCGCTCGCATTTCACTGACCGCCGTCGCAGGAGATAGCGCGATCGAGGTCACGGCCCGTCTCGACTAATTCGCCGACCGCGCTAAGTTGGCGGCCCCCTGCCTGCGAGCGCCGCGGGCGATGTTCACAACGAGCTTAGGTATCAAAGCGAGAGGATAACGATCATGCCCATCAAGGTCGGAGATCGACTGCCCCAGGCGAAGTTCCGCGTCATGACGTCGGAGGGGCCGGCGTGGAAGACCACCGACGAAATCTTCGAGGGCAAAAAGGTCGCGCTGTTCGCGGTGCCCGGTGCCTTCACGGGCACCTGTCACAAGATGCACGTTCCCTCGATCGTGCAGAACGCCGACGCAATCAGGGCGAAGGGGGTCAACACCATCGCCGTCACCGCAGTCAATGACGTGTTCGTCATGGATGCCTGGAAGAAGGCATGTGCCGCCGATAAGCTCGACTTTTTGGCGGACGGCAACGGTGAATTTGCCAAGGCGCTCGACTTGGCCTTCGACGGTTCTGGCAATGGGCTTGGCACGCGCTCAAAGCGCTACGCCATGCTGGTCGAAGACGGCGTCGTGAAGAAGCTCAATATCGAGGAAGCGCCGGGCAAGGTCGAGGTCTCAGGCGGCGACGCGTTGCTAAAGCAGCTTTAAATCGAATCTCGCGAGAGCCGCCAAGAGGCTACGCCGGGCGGCTCTTGCTGCCCGGCGACCGCGCCTCCTGGAGGCCCTCACGAGCCAACCGGTCGGCGCGCTCGTTGAGCAAATGGCCAGCGTGCCCACGTACCCAGTGCCAGCGCACCCGGTGACGTGTCAGCAGCGCATCGAGCCGCTGCCAAAGATCGACGTTCCTGACTGGCTTGCGATCTGCGGTGCGCCAGCCGTTGCTCTTCCATTGGTTGATCCATGTGAGAATGCCGTTGCGCAAGTACTGGCTGTCGGTGTGAATGTCCACGAGACAGGCGCGCTTGAGTGCTTCCAGCGCCGCGATCGCGGCCATCAGTTCCATGCGGTTGTTGGTCGTGTGAGCCTCGCCGCCCTTCAGCTCCTTCTCGCGATCGCCGAAGGCGAGGATGGCGCCCCATCCGCCCGGCCCCGGATTGCCGGAGCAGGCGCCATCGGT
>VAZQ01000575.1:0-1138 GCA_005883115.1 Alphaproteobacteria bacterium
GGGCCGTGGCTGGGCTGCCGTATAGCGTGGATATAGGGTCAGCGCACGATCGGCCGGGGGAAGCGTGTCCCCGGCGGCGGTGATGCTCATGAACACGCGCGCAGATGTGCCTGACGTTTCGACCTGCGCGTCCGTCGGCGGGGCGGGCTCCTTCGCGTTAGGATTGGGCGGCTCGAGCGAAGGCCACAGAAAGACCAAGTCGACGCGCGGCTGTGCGCCTGACCGGCGCTGTGCCGCTACGCGGATTGCAGCTGGCGGCAGGTTGAATGCCACACCCGCGATCGTGATCGGCAGTAGCGGTGCGTCGACCTGCGGCCCCGGCCGGGCAGGCCACAGCACGTAGCCGATATAGCCGAACGCGCCAAACGCGACGGCGGCAAGAACAGCAACGGGTAGCAAGAGGTATCTGCCATCGCGGCGGCGCGACTGGCGCAAATGCTGACCGCGCTCTTGGGCGACTTGAGGGGTCGTCATTCCGGCGTGAGCTCGGCTCCCGAATCACTGGCCAGGTATCAGTGACCGGCAATCCGGCTTCGCTATGTCCTGACACTTGCATTGCGTCTACGCGCAATGATGGGGAGCGCTGAAAAATTAACCCTTGATTAAGGATATCGTGGCGCGGCGCGGCATTTCGTGGGAAAGATCGGCTCGGGAAGCGGGTTGGGGCTCATGACGACGGATCGGGTCGATTTCTTCGCGCTTGCTATCGGTTTTGCCATTTCCGGCTGCTGGAGCCTGGTCTCGGGCGCGGTCGTTGTGATGGGATTGGGGGCGTTCGGCCTTGTCGTGGGCTGAACGCGTTCCACACGCAGCCGACGCAGCCTCGCTAATCCTCCTTCGTCATGGCAAGGTCGCGCCCCGCCGAAGGAGGGCGCGTATGGCGATCTTCGAGCTTGACGGCGAAGCCCCGCAGCTGCCGGCCGACGGCCGATACTGGATCGCCGAAAGTGCCATCGTCATCGGGCGCGTGCGCCTGAAGACCGACGCGAGCGTTTGGTTCAACTCGGTGCTACGTGGCGACAACGAGTGGATCGAGCTTGGCGAGCGATCGCAGATTCAAGACAACGCGATGCTGCACACAGACCCCGGCTTTCCGCTCAAAATCGGCGACAATTGCGTCATCGGCCATAACGTAGTC
>VAZQ01000575.1:1153-2410 GCA_005883115.1 Alphaproteobacteria bacterium
GCCTGATCGGCATGGGCGCGGTCGTACTCAACGGCGCGCGGATCGGAAAGAATTGCCTGGTCGGGGCTGGCGCCGTGGTGACCGAGGGCAGGGAGTTTGCGGACAATTCGCTGATCCTGGGAACGCCTGCCCGTGCGGTCCGCGCGCTCGACGAAAAGGCCGCGCAAGCGATCACCCAAGGCGCCGACATCTACGTGCGGCGCTGGCAGCAATACGCCAAAGGACTCAAGCGGATCGGGTGAGGAATACCCGGCCGCGCTCATCGCGGTTCTAGACTCGACTACATCCGGCGACACGCGGCCGACCACGACTGCTGGCGGCAAACCGGTCTGGTTTTGAGGGAAAGTCATGCAGGTGGGACCCCGCAATCGCGGCAAGCGCCCTCAGCGCGAGCTGGCGGTGGCGGGCGCCGGACGGGGATCGCCGAGCGCGATCCAAACATTCGGGTCCGTCTGCGATTGCCGTTTGACGAACCGGTAATCGGTCTGCGACCAAAGCAACACGTCTGTGTCTTGGTTGTCGAGGATGAACTCGCCGTCATCTGTTTTGACGGTGAGCACCGCATGCCCATCCCCCTGCTTGTCACGTACGACCGTGATGAGCAGCGCCTGGCGGGGCCAGCCGGCCTGCATCAACAGCTTGCGCTTGAGCAAGACGTAATCCTCGCAGTCGCCGAAACCGTCGTCGGGATAATTCCAGCGTTCGGCCACACCCCAATGTTCAAGGTCGGTCATCGGTTTGACGGCGTCGTTGACCCATTCGTTGATTCGTACGAGCTCATTCCAAGCTTCACTCGTTAACAGGGCGTCGGCTAGCGGCAATGGCACCGTGTCGCATTCCGTGGCGTAGTCCACGCAGAACTCTTTCCATCCGACCGGCGCGCGGGCAGTGGCGCCGAGCGAAATAAATAGGGTCCGTTCACTCGCGGCACGAGCTGGCACGATTACCAGCGTCCCAGCGAGCGCGATGGCCGCAAGTCCGGCTGCTATCCCTTCGACAAGGCGCCATTTCATTGTTGTGACCCTCCCTGGTCTTGAGGGTCACATTTCCACGGCCGATTTGAACCGCCGCTAATCGTGCAAAGGCATTTTGATGCGAAGCCAAATAAAGAGCTGGACGAATGCGGCGATTAGTCGAGGCGAATTCGAGTAAAATTGAAGCTGATACAATTTGAATCGAGTGCGGGCATTAACGCGGCAGATCCCGCCCCATGTTGCTCCTGCTGCCGCTCAGATGCCCGGCGTTAAGAACCTGCAG
>VAZQ01000576.1:0-2043 GCA_005883115.1 Alphaproteobacteria bacterium
GTGGCCGAGCTTCGAAGGACGGACCCGCTCGTTGATTGGGCCGAAGTGGACAAAGGCCAAACCGAGGCTCGTCGCGTCGTCAAATTCTCGTCCCAAGCCACAACGTGACAATGCGCTGGTTGTTTACCACCTCCGGCGCCTGCGAAATGCCGCCATCATCTTCGCGTTGCTCCTCCGACACATCATGGCGCGGCAAAACGCTGCTGGACTGCGGGATTTGAATCCGGCTTAGCTACTTTTGGCCCGCTCGGGCTGCTAGGGGGCGAGCGCGTTGAGAACGAGGCTCGCCACCAACAGGCCGCCAAGCGCCAAACCGAAAAGTCGAGTAATTTGCTTGTCGTTCATCGCCGGACCAACGACTGTCCCGCCGCCAACGTTCCCGCTCATTCGTGCCGCCAGCGCTAAGCGAACTGCAGCCGTTGCCCCTTCGTTGATGAGGGAACGGCAGGCTGCTTACTCCCGCCATTGCACTGCTAGAGCGAGGACGCCGAATGAGTGCTCGATACCCGGCACAACTCAGCGCCGGCGAACTCGACAGCCGCCGAGAGCTGCAAAAATGTCACAGCGCTCGACTTTATGAAATCATACCGTTGGCGAAAGCGGAGATGGTGCTAGAGTTTGAGCGCTGACTCTCAACTCTGCCCCGGTCGCCACGCCACTCATTTCCCGCGACCGGGGCTTTCATTTATTTCACCACTCGCGCACGCGGGAGCGCCCCCACGCTTTTGGCAGAAGAAAGCTCCCCGAATCCCTCCGTTCGTCCCCGCGAAAGCGGGGACCCAGATTTCGGCCAAAACTGGATTCCCGCTTGCGCGGGAATGAACGGATGAGAGATTTGCGCAAAGGCGGACATCAGATCGTTCCCGCGGGCAAACCATCGGGCGAAGTCGACGGTTGGCGTTTGCTCGCGCCCCACGCGCTCCCGATCGCAGCAGCCATGCTTCGAGACGCCGCGCACGATGGGACAGACGCGCGCGGATGCGCCGTCACTGCGCGGCTCCTGCGCATGAGGACTGCGCCTGCGGCGTCGCGCAGTGGAGGCACACGCAATTTTGGTGGATGCTCGCTTCTGGAAGATTCTTGTAACGCGAGTCCAGCGAAAACTTGGCGAGCGGTGTTGTTCTAAATCCGCCACCAGCTTGGCGCGGACGCGGGCCAGCCCATCGCCGTGCAATCGTCTTGAATAATTCCACGCTCCTAATTTGTCTTTTGTCGGCTGCCGACACCACAGTGACGGAAAACTTATTCTTTCCGCTGCTGGCGCTTGCGGAATGGCTCAACGAAATTCGTCAGTCGCTCCGCAAACTCATAGCTGCGGGCGAGAGACAGCCAGCGCCGCTCCATGTCCAGATAGCCGGCCTTCACCCACGGCCCCGGACGGGCCTGCGGCGGTTGGAACTCACGGGGTGCCGGACGGATTGGCCTACGTAGAATCCCTTAGTTGAACTTAAGAGGCGGCTGGCGAAACTACGGTGTCTGGCGCTTGGGACCCTGAGCGCCATCCCAGCAAACTCACCCCGCCTTCGGCGGGGTTTTTGTTTGCGTGGCCGGACTACGATTTACCAGCACGTAGCGTCGGTTAGCGGCCAGGAAAGCGCCTCACGGACGCGCCGCTCCCCTCACACCTCGCGGTTGCCGATTCCCCACAGCCGGCACAGCTCGTCGAGCGCCGCCTTCATGCGCTCGAGCGCAGCCGCGTAGGCCTGCGGCCGGCTCGTCCACCCCAAAACCTGGCCGATCCGCTCGAGCGCAAATTCCCGGCACACCGCCCATTCGAGCACGTGCGAGCCGATCTTGCCGAGCGCTTGCACCGCCTCGCGATAGCGCTGGCGGTGAAACACCTGCCGTTCCGTCTTGGCCATGCCCGCATAGGCGCCGAGGTCGACGGCCCACACGCGATTGAGATCGACTGAGACCAAGCCGCCGGAAAGCCCGGCGTGATACCAGTGATGCCGATATTTCTGCCCGGCCGAATATTGCTCGGCGCTGAGCGCACCGCGCGCGAAGGCGCGCTCGAGCGGGCTATCGCGCATGGTGATCTGC
>VAZQ01000576.1:2072-3879 GCA_005883115.1 Alphaproteobacteria bacterium
CGGCGCGGCGCAGGCGCTCGCGTGTCGGCAACGCGCGCCGCTCGACCGTGACCGGCGTGCGCCGCCTGCTCGAATCGCGCAGCCGCGCATCTCTTGCTCTCATCTTCGCTCTCCCGCTGGTTGGTATTGGATAGTCTTCATTTTCGTTGGCTCGCTTCGATTTCCTTGCATCGATCATCGCGCCGCGCGCTCACTCTGCTCCCCTCCCCCGGAGCGAAGCGACGTGGGGAGGGGTTGGGGGTGGGGGCACCCCCCGCCCCGCCCGCCTCCGCTTCGTTGCACCCGATCATCGCGCGGCCGCGGCGGCCGCGGCCGCAGATAGGCGCGCGCGCAGTGCGCGGCGCAGTACGGCTTGTTGCGCAAAACCTGCGCGCCGCAGAAGAAGAAGGACGGCGAGCCCGGTTTGCCGACCGGCCATCGGCAGTTGGCCTCGCTCAGCGCAAGGAGCGAGCGGCGCTGGGCAATCGGGATCTGCGCGTCGAGGCGCGCATATTCGAGGTAGCGTTTGGCCTTGAGCAGCGGAGGCGCCGGTCGCACCCGGTGCAAGGAGAAGGCGCGCCGGCGCACGTATTGCGGCCGCGCCGCGCGCGGAATGTTTTGCAGCTTCTGCCGCCGCCCGGGCGCGCCGCCATAGGGCGACAGTCGCGCAATGCCGAGGCGATGGATCTTCGCGATCACCGCGTTCGCGCTGACCCCCAACTCAGCACCGATCTCGCGCGCCCTCGCCCCTTGCTTCCAGCGCCGGCGCAAATGGCGCAGGCGTTCCTCGGTCCATGGCAGGGCGGCGCGCGGGCGTGGCGGCCGCGGCAGGTCGAACAAATCTGGCAACATGGCGTCTCCCGGGTCGTAGTTTTATGCAGGTAACTACATTCTAGCTGTATATGTCAACTACCACATGTAGCGGCATGCGCCGTATCAAGGCTGGCATGCCCACACCGTGAGGGAGAAGAGGCCTTATGCGCACACTGCGAGGAGAGCGGCTACGGATGGCGCGCGAGAAGCGCTTCAAGTCGGCGCGGCTTGCCGCCCAGGCGATGGGCATTGCGGTGTCGACCTACGGCGCGCACGAGCGGGCGGAGACGCCGGGCGGGCGCGACTACGGTCCCGACGAGGCCAGGAAATACGCACGCCGCTTTGGGGTAACGCCGGAGTGGCTCCTGACCGGCCGCGAGCCGTTCCCGGAGGGGGACGAGCCCCCGCCCCCGAAAGTCCCGGTGCTCGGCTATGTCGGGGCGGGCGGCACCGCGCATTTTTACGACGTGCCGCCTTCGCATCTCGACGAGATCACGCCGCCGATCGGCATTGCCGAAAACGCCGCGGCGGTAGAGATTCGCGGCGACAGTCTCGGCCCGTTCTTCAACCGCTGGTACGTCTTCTACGACGACGTGCGTCGCCAGGTGACGCCCGACCTCATCGGCCAGCTCTGCGTAGTCGGGCTTGCCGACGGCCGCATCCTCATCAAGCAGATCCAGCGCGGCGCCTCCGAGGGCCTCTACACGCTTTATTCCGCGACCGAGAAGCCGATCCCGGACGTCCCCATCGAATGGGCGGCGCGCGTCAACGTGATTTCCCGCAGCTCCGACCGCGAGTAGCTCGGTAGCCGCGATTGACCGCCCGCGATGCGGGGGAAACCCCAGCGCCGTCACGCCCTGGCTCGTGCCGGGCCTCTCTAACTTGGCTTTGTTTTGATTCGAGCAGCTGGACGGGATTCAGCCCGGCTGGAGCGAAGCCGCATCCGCAGTTTTCCCCCGCTCGCGCGGCGCCCGTTCACGCTTCCTACCTACATATTGTAGTGACATCGCTTGCC
>VAZQ01000582.1 GCA_005883115.1 Alphaproteobacteria bacterium
CGCAAAGGCGACGATAGCGAGTCCTTGCGCAAGTGCCGCGGCAGCAAAGAGGTGCGGAGCCGCGCCGGAGGTGGCGCCGTCGGCATGCAGCGCAAAGCTCCTGATCACACCGAACGCGGCCGGCGCGAACGCATAGGCTCCCTGAGCGATAGCGACGATGAGGGCAACCACCCGCGGCACGTCCTCATCGACGAATTCGACCTGCGCAATGAGCGGCGGCAATGACGTCGAATTGCCGAAGCCGAGCCCGAACAAGACGATCCCAAGCCACAGCAGCGGAACGCTCGAGCCCGCCGCAGCAATGAAAGCCATGGAGCCGGTCATCTGCACGGCGCAGCTCGCACATGCCACAAGCCGCCGGTCGACCCCGAGCGGGATGATCCAGCCAACCAGCGTACGGCCGGCAATTGCTAACGCCGTCGCCAGTCCCATCGCCACGCCCGCCTGTTGCGCGCCCAGTATGGGCGTCATGAGTGAGAACAGATGCGCGACCAGGCCAATCTGTGCGAACAGTCCCAAGGCCATTCCGGCGGCAAGCGTCCAGAATGCGATATCGCTCCACAGCAGCGATCCAGGGTGCGGGTTCGCAGCCGCTCGAGTGAGGCGCATCGCGCGCGCGGCGGGCGCGTTGCCGTCGGGCGCCAAACCCATCTGCTGGGGAGTGCGCGACAAGAGTTCTTCAGCGAGAGCCCACATCACGGCTGCCATGACCGAGCCAATCACCATTGTTGCGACCGGAAATCCCAATCGATCGATCGCGGCCACCCACAGCGGCGAGAAAACCACGCCGCCGATACTCCCACCGTTGTAAGCCGTTGCCAGCGCTGCCGGTCGTCCGCGCACGAACCAGGGCGACACGATCGCATTGACTGCTACAGCACTCATTGCGCCCCAACCCGCTCCGCTGAGCAGCGCGGCCGCGAACAGCTGCCATCGCGTATCCGCGATAGCCCAGCCAAGCGTGCCGACTGCGAGCGAGAGAGCGGCCGCCTTTGTAGTCGCCGCAGCGCCAAAGCGTCGGTAAAGGCTCGGCAGATTGGCTCCTGCGGCGGCACCGATGAGGAAATGCGTGGTAACCGCGGTGGATATCAGGGCCAGTGGCCATCCCGTTGTTTCGTGGACAACGCTGAGAAAGACGGGCGGCCCATAGAACCCCATCCCCCAACCGAAGACGGCGAGAACGAAAGCAGCGCCGACCACCCGCCATCCGTAGAACGTGCCGCCAGATGTCTGCGTGGCTGTCATGCGGGCATTGTGTTCCAATGCGCCGAGCCACGTTACGGTAATTACTGAAGCATCAGATCGAGGACAGGTGTAGGGTACAGCTGCCTTATCTTGGAGTTTGGCAATGGCGAGCAATGCGATGTTTGCCACAGTCGCGTCGCTGGTGGGCGACCCCGCACGTGCGGGCATGCTCCATGCGCTGATGGACGGGCGTGCGCTGACAGCCTCAGAGCTGGCGCAGGTCGGCCGCGTCACACCACAGACCGCGAGCGGTCACCTGACGCGTATGGCTGCGGTCGGCCTTCCCAGCCTGGAGAAACAAGGCCGGCATCGCTACTACCGTCGCAGGCGGTCGCGCAGATGATCGAAAGCATCATGCAAGTTGCATCCGGCTTGGAGCGTAAGCGACCGCTCTTCGTCGGTCCGAGAGACGTAGCCCTCAGGGCGGCGCGGACTTGCTACGACCATCTTGCCGGCCGTCTCGGCGTTGCGCTCGCAGATGCTCTGGTAGCCGGTGGCTACGCGGAGCTGGCGAGCGATGCCGGATTGGTAACCGACGCCGGCACCCAGCTCCTCCACCGAATGGGAATCGACGTCGATGCCTTGTTGGCACGGCGCGGTAAGCGCGCCCCGCGCGTGCTGTGTCGGCCCTGTCTCGATTGGAGTGAACGGCGACCGCATTTGGCGGGCGCAGTCGGGGCAGCAATCTGCGCCCACAGCTTCCAGAATGGCTGGATTCGTCGCATCCCCGCGAGCCGCGCCGTGGCGATCACCGCGAAGGGGCAGCGCATTTTTCGAGAAGATTTCGGTATGCACTTGGAATAGCGGCGCCGCCGCTCAATTCAGCCTTATTCTACTCTCCTTGACGACTTCGCCCCAGCGGTCCAGCTCCTTGCGCACGAAAGCATCGAATTCCGCGGGCGTGCTGCTGAACGCGGTGATCCCCGCTCTCTCGAGCCTCTCGGCAATGATAGGATCGGCGTACATCCTGGCGACTTCATGCTGAATCTTGTCGATGACCGCGCGTGGGGTGCCGGCAGGCGCCACGAGCCCGATCCAGGTCGAGATATCTTCGAGCGCCGGGATAGCGGCTTCGACCGCGAGCGGCCGCACCTCCGGCAAGGCTGGCAATGGCCGGCTGTTGAGCTTGGCGAGCGCGCGTAACTTGCCGCTATGGATGAGGGGAAGGCTGGTGGCCGCTCCGTCGATGATGTAATCGACGGCGCCGGTCAGGAGGCCCTGTACGGTCGGTGCGCTGCCGTTGAACGGAATGTATTGCACGTCGAGGCCGGCCTCGCGGTTGAAGAGATAGCCGGCCAGCCGCGTGGTGATAATCCCCGCGCCATAGTTGAGCTTGCCGGGATTCGCCTTGGCGCGCGCAATCAGCTCCTTCACGGTCTTCGGTCCATCCTCGGTGCGCACACTCAAAAGCGACGTGTTCTTGGATGCGAGCGTGATCGGCGCAAAATCCTTGAGCGGGTCATAAGAGAGATTGCTGCTTGCAAGCGGATTGAGCACCAGCGTGACATCCATTGCCGCCAGCAGGGTGTAGCCGTCGGCCGGCGTTTTGGCGACGCGGGCGGCGCCAATCGCGGTATTGGCACCGGGTTGATTTTCGACCACCACCGGCTGTCCCCAGATCTCGCTCAGCCGTTGCGCGATCACGCGCGTGAGGATGTCGGTCGGTCCGCCGGCCGGGAACGGCACGACGATTTTGACTGGGCGCGTGGGAAACACCGCGGGCTGCTCTTGCGCGGCCGCGGTTCCCATTATCAACGCCGCCGAAATTGCGAGCGCGATTGCACGACGGATCATGAGACCATGCTTCTCGCACGAAGGTTTTCTTTGGCAATTCTCACCACTGCGCTTTTGCAAGGCAATCGGCGAATGCGGCATCCCATTCAAAATTCCCTGCCCATGCGCTAGCCTCATTTGCGCTCGGCCTGCCGAAGGAGACTACCGTGCTCGCCCCCGCTTCATCCCGGCAAGATCGCATGGCGATGTACAACTTGAACAAGCTCAAGATCGGCTTGTTCGGGGCGAACTGCTCGTCGGGCCGGGCGGTCACGCTGGTCCCCGAGCGCTGGTCGGGGAGTTGGCCGGACAACCTCAAGCTGGCGCAGATGGCCGATGACGCGGGCATCGACTTTCTCCTCCCGATTGGCCGTTGGAAGGGGTATGGCGGCGACACCGACTACCAGGGCGCAACACTCGAGACCATCACCTGGGCGACTAGCCTGCTCGCCTCGACCAAGCACGTCACCGTCTTCGGAACGGTGCACGCGCCGCTGTTTCATCCCATCATTGCCGCCAAGGAAATGGTGACCGCCGACCATATCGGTGAAGGCCGTTTCGGGCTCAACATCGTGGTCGGTTGGAATGAGGGTGAATTCACGATGTTCGGCGTCAAGCAGCGCGACCACGAAGCGCGCTACGAATACGCGCAGGAATGGATCGACGTCATCAAGATGATCTGGTCGGACAAGGAAGATTTCGACTTTCACGGAAAATATCTCGACATGAAGGGTATTCGCGGCAAGCCCAAGCCCTATGGCGGCTCGCGACCCCTGATCATGAATGCGGGTGCGTCCCCAGTGGGCCAGGCCTTCGCCATTCGCAATTGCGACGCGTTCTTCCTGCAGGCATCCCGTACCTCGCTCGACGAAACGGCGCAAAAGGTTGCGACAGCCAAGGATCAGGCCAAGCAGCAAGGCAGAGAGCTCGGCGTCTATACCGTCGGCGTCGTCACTTGCAGGCCCAGCAAAAAGGAGGCCGAGCACTATTTCCATTATTCGATTGTCGAGCGTGCCGATTGGCGGGCGGTCGACGACATCCTCGCGCTCAAGAACATCACGGCGCAAAACACGCCGGCGGAAAAATTTCAGCAGATCCGCAGCGGGTACGCGCAGGGTATGGGCGGCTTGCCCATTGTGGGCGACCCGGATCACGTGGCGAGCCAGCTGATCGATCTCAGCAAAGCCGGGCTGACAGGGGTTGCCGTCTCGCTCGTGAATTACCTCGACGAGCTTCCGTTCTTCTGCGATGAAGTTTTGCCGCGCCTGCAGCGCGCTGGCTTGCGCGAGAAACGATGATGACCGGGACCACCGCGCGATGCTGCGGACGCGCCCGCCCCAGATGGTGAGGTTTAAGCGTCGTCAGTCCAGCCGGTGTCAGTCCAATTTCACGTTGCCGCTCTCCTTAATGACCTTGGACCAGCGCTCCGTCTCGCTGCCGATAAAGGCGGCAAATTCGGCGGGCGAGCTGCTGCGCAGCGCCGGAATGCCTATTTGCTCCAGCTTAGTGGTCATGGCCACGTCATTGTAGATACTCGCCACCTCGCGATGGATTTTGTCGATGATGGCGGCAGGCGTTCCGGCGGGCGCCACGAGCGCAATCCATGTGGAGCTTTCACCAAGGCTGGGCAGCTCGGCCGCCACGCTAAGGCTCGGCAGGTCGGGCAAGATGGGGAACGGCCGGTTGCTGTATTTGGCGAGCGCGCGGTAATGGCCGCTTTGGATCAGCGGCAGGCTTGTGCCGGTGCTATCGAGCGCGAAATCGACCGTTCCCGCGAGCACGGCTTGGCCGATCTCGGCGCTGCCCTTGAATGGAACGAGCTGCACATCGATCCCGGCGGCTTTGGCGAACTGGAGCGCACCCAGGCGCGAGGTGATGGTGCCGGCGCCCATGTTGAGCTTTCCGGGATTGGCCCTGGCCTTGGCGATCAGCTCTTTGACTGTGTTGGGTCCATCGCCTCGCACCACCACGAGCGACATGGTCTTGGTCAACAGCGTGATCGGCACGAAATCCTTGTGTGGATCATAGGGCAGATTGGCCGCCACTAATGGATTGATGACCATGGTCGTATCCATGGCCGCGAGCAGCGTGTAACCGTCGGATGCCGCACGCGCCGCCGCTTGCGCGCCGATCGCGGTATTGCCGCCGGCGCGGTTTTCGATCACGACAGCTTGGCCCCAATCCTCGCTTATGCGCTGCCCGACGAGGCGCGTGATCGTGTCCGCCGGCCCGCCCGGAGGGAATGGCACGATGATGCGGATCGGGCGGTTGGGATAACCCTTTGCGTCCGCCTCGAGCGGTGCTTGTGCCCACGCGGGATCCAGCGTCAGCGCGACAGCAACAGCGGCGATGAGGATGCGAGGTGCCATCCGCATGGCGAGTGTCAGTCGAGTTTCATTCCGACCGCCTGGATAACCTTGGCGCGGGTTTCGGCCTGGGAGCGGATGAAGGCGGCGAATTCCTCCGGCGTATTGCTGCTGGCCGGCTCGATGC
>VAZQ01000261.1:0-406 GCA_005883115.1 Alphaproteobacteria bacterium
TCGTCGAGACGGTGAGGATGACCGCGCTCGTCCTAAACTGGCCTTTCGTCGTTTCGATCTCGATGCGTGTGCGGCTCCACCATTCAATCGTTTTTACCGGCGTTGCCAAAAGGATCGGCAGAGGAGCTGCAAGCTTCGCCAGCAGCGCCCCAAAGCCTTGGCGGCAGAACGCACTGTGGTCCCGCTCCCCCGACCGCGAGAAGTCGGCGGTTGATAAATCCGAGAGCTCCTTGCTGCAGGCGTAAGGCCCCAGTACGAATTCGATCGTTGGACGCCATTCGCCAAGCTCCTTGGGCAAGGCCTGGGCACAGGCGACATCGCTCTTGCGTGCTGCATCCGCAATAGCAGTGTTGGCGCGCACGAGGCCGGCGAGAAAATCCTCCATCTCGCCTTCGCGGGCGTAGCG
>VAZQ01000261.1:447-10284 GCA_005883115.1 Alphaproteobacteria bacterium
CATCCCAAGCTTGGCCAAAGGATTGATGTCGGCCGCGTAGATCCATCGCGCGCCGCGATCATAGGCCACGCCGAAAATCTTGGTATCGGTGACGCAGCGCCCGCCGATCTCGTCGGCCGCCTCCAACACGACAAATCGTTTGCCCGCCGCCGCAAGTCGCCGCCCGGCGGCGATGCCCGCGGCACCGGCACCCACTACGACGGCATCGACCCAGCCGGAACGCGGTAGGTCGGGGACCGGCGCCGGACGCGGCGGGGCTCCAAGGGCGGGTCCGGCGACCAGCGCCGCGCCCGAGGAGGCAAGGAACAGTCGCCGGCTCAAAATCCTCATGGGGCTGTCTAGGTGTTGCGTCTTGCAAGATCTACCATGGAAGGCGTGCTGCGCACGCGTGAAATCTTCTTCATCATTCCAGTGCTTGCGCTATCGCGACGGCTATTCTCGTTCAGGAGGCGAGTCCGATGGCCGGCTCGGTTCCGGGCGGCCGCGCCAGCCCGGCGCAGCCGAAAGAAAGGATGCCGGCGATGATCAATGCGGCCATCAAAGCGCTCGCCCAAATGTTCTCGCCGCCGTTCCGGTGGGTGCTGTTGAAATCCGCAGGCCTTGCGCTCGCAGTGATCGTGCTTCTCGCCATTGCCCTTCATCGCTTGCTCGTCTGGCTAGCAAGTGCCGGCGCCAATTGGGCGGAGGAGATGTTCGGTATCAGCGCACCAGCACCGATCTCGATCCTCATCTGGGTTATTTCTATTGCGGCTGGCCTCGGCGTCATCGTCGGATCCGTGTTCTTGATGCCGGCGGTTACTGCGCTGGTCGGCAGCTTCTTTGTCGACGACATCGCGCTCGAGGTGGAACGCACTCACTATCCCGCGGATCTGGGCATACCGCTGCCGCTGTTACGCGCCCTCGTCGAAGGCGTGAAAACGGCTTTGCTCGCGATCGTGGTCTATCTGATCGCTATCCCATTCCTGCTTTTCGCTGGTGCGGGCGCGCTCATTTTTTTTCTGGCCAGCGCCTATCTGCTGGGCCGCGAATATTTCGAGTTGGCAGCGATGCGTCATCAGCCAATAACGGAGGCCAAACGACTGCGTCAAACCCACCAGAGCACGGTGTTTCTCGCCGGCACCTTGATCGCGGTTTTTGTATCGATCCCAATCGTCAATCTAGCCACGCCACTATTCGCTATGGCTCTGATGGTGCATGTCCATCATCGCATCCGCACGACCCATGCAAGACGCTAGAACCAAGAAGCTAGAACGCACCTGCAGGGTTCGCGTTCTAAAGGCACGGTTCCTTGTCGGCTGAAACCTCTCTTCAATCTGGCAGCTTCGTCACGGCGACGCGCACTGTACCATCGACCTCCGCAACGACGCGCAGCGTCTTTGCGTCGAATTCGATCCCGACGAGGCGCAGACCAGTGACGGCGGCGTCCACGCGAACGCCGTCCGTACTTTTGCGAAAATCGGCGATCGCTGCATCGATGCTGTTGCGAGCGTTGGACGCGAGCGGCACCAGATCGACCACCGCGTTCTCCGCCAACGTGCGTTCCAAATAGGGAACTGCGGCTTGCGCGGCGATGCCCAGCAACCCGAAGGCTGCCTCGGATTCAACGTCAAGAGCGATATCGGTTAGGCGCAGAACCTGATGGGTGGAATCGAGCACCGGGCGGCCCCATACGTGGACAGTTGCCTCGGCGCCAAGGCCCAGCCAGCTCTTGTTCTCATTGGCTTTGACACGCAGCGAGAGTAGCAACCGGTCACCAGAAGCCGCCAAGTTGACACTGCGGATGGTGGCGGTGAACGCGCTACTCTTATCATCGGGGAAGCTCTTTCCCTTGAGTTGCGCCTCGAGCAGCCGATTGACGTCGGTAAACGGAATGTCGACGGGCACTGCGATGTTGACCCGGCCCTGTTCAATCTGCGGCACGACCTCCAGCTGAGCCGGGAACGGGCAATCAGGCTTGGTCTCCGTGGGCACGATCCGCGTCTGCGCCTCCACGCCGATCGTCAGCGTGAGCGCGGCGGTGTCGATATGCGGCTGTGCAGCAAAGGCTCGCGTGGGGCGAAGTTCCAGCCACAGATTGGGCATGCCGGCGGCCGCCGCGCCGAGCGAGATCGAGCGGCACATCTTCGCCCATTCTTGCCGTGCCGCGAGCTCAAGGAGGGGATCGTCGCGCAGGCGCGCCTGCAGCGCAGTCACTTGTTCATTGATCGCGCGATCGAGAAACGGCTTGATCTCGTTCGATACGCTCAGCCGCACGCCCATAATGGCCAAAGAGGCATCCGCGAGCGCGACCTGAGGTGTCAGATTGGGCTCGATCCGCCAGGCCGGCAAAATCGACGGATGCGACGTCAGCGTGACGTCGCCGCGAATGTCGGCACGTTGATCGAGCGTTTTTCCCTGCAGGTTCTGAATCCCTTGTCCAAGACGACCACCAAGCAGGTCTCCAATCGCACCAGCCAGATTGCCCGCCTCGCCGGAAACTTGCCCCCTCGCGCGCAGGATTCCGGAAAGCGTAGTTGACACGACCAGCGCATCTCCCCGGCCTGTGACTGCCAGAGGGCCACGTGCGACTGTCCAGTCGAGCTCGGCATTGGATAGCAATTGCGGGACAGGGTTATCGCGCTTGCCCGCAAGATTGCGCGGTGCTGCCCGCTCGAGCGCAGTATGGATCGCCGGGAGCGCGATCACTGCGGGCGTCACGATCACCGACTTTCGGGTGGCCGGCGTCAACGGCTGGATCTCGACCAGCGCCGGCCGCCGGTCCTTGGGGCCGGGCCAAAGCACGTCCAAGGCCCAAAGCGCAGCGCCGAATGAGACGATGGCGATCAGGAGACCGATAGCAATCTTGCCCCACGGTAGAGGCATGCAGGCGACTTCCTCCGAATCCAGGTCAACGCCCCAGTTTCGGCACCGATCGTGGTGTCAGCAAGGCGGCGGCATAACAGTGGTCAGCGCTCCGCTGAGCGATGATGGACTACTGTTTTCGCTGGCCATTTACATAGATCGGCGATCAGGCACTTCTCACAGAGGGGCCGACGCGCCACGCACACGTAGCGTCCGTGCAAAATGAGCCAGTGATGGGCATGACGTATGTATTCTGCAGGTATCACGCGATCGAGCTTGGTCTCGACCTCGAGGGGCGTCTTGCCGGTTGCCATACCGGTCCGATTGCCGACACGGAAGATGTGCGTGTCGACGGCGATAGTCGCCTGACCAAATGCAACGTTGAGCACGACGTTTGCCGTTTTGCGGCCGACGCCGGGCAGGGCCTCCAGGGTCTCGCGCGTGCGCGGAACCTGACCGCCGTGCTCCTCCACGATTTTCTTCGACAGTCCGACGAGATTCTTTGCTTTGGTACGGTAGAGGCCGATCGTCTTGATCAGCTGCTGCACGCGTTGCTCGCCGAGTGCAGCCATTTTTTCCGGTGTGTCCGCCACGGCGAACAAAGCGGGCGTCGCCTTGTTGACTCCGGCATCGGTTGCCTGCGCTGAGAGTACGACAGCGACGAGCAGCGTGAACGGGTTGATGTGCTCGAGTTCCCCCTTGGGCTCCGGGCGGGCCGCTTTGAAGCGGCGGAACGCTTCCTCGATCTCGGCGGCTGTCCATTGCGGCAGCGCTCCGGCAGCCGCGGCGTGATCGGCCGCCGAGCGCGCGGCTGGGCTTTTGAGCTCAGCCGCCGCGCGCGTGCGGCGAAGAGTCTGCGCCGTTCGTCGCGGTGCCTTACGGGCGCTTCTGCGCGTCGCCCTGCGAGATGTCTTGCGAGCCATGCTTCCGGTATACTGAGCCCTATGACAGCCGACAACGATCCCACGCCAGAACCTGCGATCTTTTCGGCAGTGCTCACCCCCCATCGTTCGCTCAGCCGCAACGGCTTTTTGGCATTGATGCTGGTGACGGGCGGGATAAGCCTGGTGACCGGGACGACCTTTCTCCTCGCCGGCGCTTGGCCGGTGTTCGGTTTTTGCGGGCTCGACGTTCTGCTGCTCTACTGGGCACTTCAGCTCAGCTATCGGCGCGCCAAAGCTTACGAGCAGGTCACCGTCACCTCCTGCGAGCTCACCGTGCGTCAGGTGAACCACCGCGGCCGTATGAAGGAATGGACGCTCAACCCGCTCTGGGTCCGGCTCGATCGCGTCGTCCATGCAGAGTTCGGCATCGAACGGTTGTTCCTCGTCTCGCGCGGGCAGCGGCTCGCGATTGCCGGCTTTCTGGGCCCGCAGGAGAAAGAAAGCTTCGCGCTCGCGCTATCGGCAGCGCTCGGCGAAGCCAAGCGAGGGCCGACCCGAACGGTTTTTGGTTAGGCATTTCAGAAATCGGGTGGGCGAACCCTCACCCGCGGCTTAGATAGCCAGCAAACGATGGACGCGAGCATGCTCTCTCTCGATGGGGCTTGCGACCCTGAGCCGCTCAGCCGCGCCGCCGCCGACTACGCAGTCGTGCGCCGGGCCATCGCGTTTGTCTCGGAGCGCTGGCGCAGGCAGCCGGAGATCGACGCAATCGCGGCGGCGGCAGGAGTAAGCGCCAGCGAGCTGCATCATCTGTTCCGTCGCTGGGCCGCAATTACGCCCAAAGCTTTCCTGCAGGCGCTCACGCTCGAGCACGCACGCCGACTGTTGCGAGATTCGGCAAGTGTGCTCGACGCCGCATTCGAGGTCGGCCTGTCAAGCCCGGGCCGGCTGCACGATCTCTTCGTTACGCACGAGGCGATGTCACCTGGGGAATGGAAATCGGGTGGCGACGGGCTCACCATGTCCTATGGCTTTCATCCCTCCCCGTTCGGCACCGCGCTGGTCATGATGACCAGCCGAGGACTTGCGGGCCTCGCATTCGCCGATCCCGGCGAGGAAGGGGCGGCGCTGAGTGATATGAAGCGCCGCTGGCCGAAGGCGAACGCCATTGAAGACTTCGCGCGCACCGCGCCACTGGCGCGCAGGATCTTCGATACGGACCTGTGGCGGGCCGAGCGGCCGTTACGCGTGGTGCTCATCGGCACCGATTTCGAGGTGCGGGTGTGGGAAACCTTGCTCGAAATTCCAATGGGCCGCGCGACGACGTATTCAGACATCGCGATCAAGATTGGCGCAACAAAAGCCGCGCGCGCCGTGGGCGCCGCCGTCGGCAAAAACCCGCTCTCGTTCGTCGTGCCATGCCATCGCGTGCTGGGTAAGAGCGGCGAGCTCACAGGCTATCATTGGGGACTCACGCGCAAACGCGCGATGTTGGGCTGGGAGGCCGGAAGAGTCGCAACTTGATCTTTACGAGCCGACGGCCGGCCCTTGCCGCTTGGCGGCTAGCGCAACACTTGCGCGACGTTCAACGTTGGAATCGCTACGTGCGCAAAATCACCTCTGCGAAAGGCAGCAAGCGTGTTCGCGTTCTGCTGATCCATGAAGTCGGCGAGCTTGGCGTAAGTGACGCACCGTACTTCCGGCAGGCCGCAAACCGCGCGCGCAAACGACTTCAGCGCCTCGTTGTAGGCGCCGCCTCCGTAATTCATAAAATGGTGGCCGATGTGGAGCGGCGCCCGGTTTCCAGCATAATTGCTTTTGAAGTACTGGAGGTAGGTTTTTAGCGTTTGCTCGCGCGTCATGTCGTAACGGCGCGGATCATACGCGGCACGCGACTGGGCCACGAAGAAGTTATAATCCATCGACAGCGTGCCCCTGCCGGAACCTTGGATCCTCAACATGGCCAAGTTGAATCGCCACAGTCCATCGATCTTTTCCGGCCAGGCGTCGGCTTGGCCGACCCCGCTGGTGTCGTAACGGAAGCCGTGCGCCTTGAGCGCGCTGTATAGTGCTGCGCCTTTGGCGAGATAGGGCGCGCGAAAGCCGATCACATCCGTCACGGGAAATGCGAATTGCGAACCCGGCAGCCCATTGTTCGGCCCCACGTTCTTCAAGATTTGTCCAAACGCGCGAAATTCCTTCTCCCAATCGACGGCCGACCAGGACGCGCCGTTGAAATGACCGACAGCGTGGGAGGCAATTTCGTGTCCGCTGCGGTAAAGTGCGTTCACGTACTCGACGCGTTTGCGAATCTGCTCGGGCGTGCCACCAAAGCTGATGCGGGAATAGCCTCGCCGCTGGTGTGGGCCTGCATAGATATTCCTGCTGCTGTCGGCGATGAAATTGCTGCCGCTGACAAAGAAAGTAAAGTGAACGCGCTCGCCATCCTTGTTCAATTCGGCAGCGAAGTCGGTGAGCTCTTGCCAGCGCTCGAGCTCAGTACAATTGTCGAAGGCCATGACAATGAACTGAGGCGGGCGATCGACCGCCGCCCGCCCCGGCGCAGGAGCGCCAAGAGCGACGAGCGTCGCCAATGCGGCGACGAGCTTTTGAGCGGTCAAGTTCAGCCCCCCCGACCGAAACCGACAGCGATGCAACGCAAGCATATCCGATCGCGAAGTCGAATTGAGTGCCGGCGATAGCATTGCTCGCGCCAGCAAGCGAAAAATCGCTCGCTGTGACACGAAAAGCACGCTCTGCATCCTCAGGTGGTCGCACCGGTGGGATTTGGTCACTCCCCACGACTTCCGCGCTGATGGTCAGCATCAGTTCGCGCTAGGCGGGGTAGCGGGGCCTTATTGGCACAACGCTACCGGTATCGATGCATTCAACGTACCGTCGCTATTGGAGCCGAACCGGACACAGATCGAAGCGCCGCCGGGGTTTCAACTATTCGTTCAGGCGCGATGACGATACGCTCAAACCGGGTCGACACCATTTCCGCTGCGTCCCGCGCTCATCACCAAGTGAGAGGTTCGCGCGGTTGCTCCTCGCCTTAGGAGCGAATAGGTATAAGACATGCTCGATTGGACACAATGTATTGCCGTTGAACGCGACTCGGAAAAGGTCGGCGGCGAGTGGCTTTTCAAGGGCACGCGCGTGCCGGTCAGAGCGCTATTCGAGAATCTCGAAAGCGGCGCGCGGATCGACGATTTCCTGGATTGGTTCCCCGGCGTAACTCGTGATCAGGTCGAGACCGTTCTAAGGCACGCGGAACGCAGCTTGACCGTGGCATAGGTCGAGCGGCCGGTGCTGTCACGAGCGCATGCGAATTCTTTTTGACCAGGAAACGCCCTGCGCCGCTACGCAGTACGTTGACCGCGCATATCGTCTCGACTGCCTATGAAATGGGATGGACCCAACTGGACAACGGCGCGCTGCTCCAGGCGGCGGAAGAAGAGTTCGACGCGCTGATCACAACGGACAAGAACCTGCGATACCAACAGGGCCTCAAAGGCCGTCGACTGGCGATTCTCATCCTCCCTTCGACAAGTTGGCCGAAGCTCCAGGCCTATCTCCCTCAAATCGTCACAGCGATTGACGCGCTGAAGCCAGGGGATGTGCGCGAACTGACATTCTTAGAGCCCTTATAGCGCCGCGTTCACGGTCATCGCCCATTGGCCCGCTCGATCGCCTTTGAGCTTGTGCAGCCCAACGCTCTTGAGTGGGCTTAGATCCCGCAGCGTTGTGGCGACATTCAGGGCCGCCAGCAAGTTCATGCGGGATGGGGCGAGCAACCATGCTGGTTGACGATGACGCTGCGATCTCACACAAACATCTAAGCTGCGGTCATTGCCGGTTCCCGCGATTTCACCAGCGCTGGCGCGGCGCAGAGGACATGGACACATGCAGAAGCGTCGTCCGGTAATGCTGGTCGTGCTTGATGGCTGGGGTTGGCGCGAAGAGGCGGCTGACAACGCTGTTCGCCAAGCGCGCACTCCCAGCTTCGACCAGCTGTGGGCGACCTGCCCGCACGCCTTGCTGCGAACTTCGGGCAAGGATGTTGGCCTGCCGGAAAGACAGATGGGCAATTCCGAGGTCGGCCATCTCAATATCGGCGCCGGCCGCCTGGTGATGCAGGACCTGCCCCGCATTGGCGCGGCAATCGCCAGTGGCGAGATCGAAAGGGCACCCGCACTCAAAGACCTGATCGAGAGCTTGCGGCGGACCGGTGGCACCTGCCACGTGATGGGCCTGGTGTCACCGGGCGGGGTGCATTCGCATCAGGAGCATGCCGCTGCGCTCGCCGGCATACTCGCCAAAGCTGCCGTGCCGGCGGTCGTACATGCTTTCACCGACGGCCGCGACACGCCGCCCCGCTCTGCAGGGGAGGACATTGCACGGCTGCTCGCCGCGCTGCCGCGATACGTCCCGATCGCAACAGTCAGTGGTCGGTACTACGCTATGGATCGCGACAGACGCTGGGAGCGCGTAGCAAAGGCCTATCACGCGATAGTGGAAGCCGAGGGGCCGCGCTTCGCAAGCGCCCGCGCAGTCATTGTCGACGCCTATGCGCGCGACACCAGCGATGAGTTCGTCGTGCCGGCAGTGGTGGGCGATTACGGCGGCATGCGAGACGGTGACGGCGTTCTCTGCTTCAATTTCCGCGCCGACCGCGTGCGCGAGATTCTCGCCGCGCTGCTCGATCCGGCCTTCGACGGCTTTGCCCGCAGGCGCAGCGTTCGCATCGCCGGTGCGGCCGGGATGACGCAATACAGCGAACAGCTGGACGCCTTCATGGGGGCGATCTTTCCGTCGCAGAGTCTTGCGAATGTCCTCGGCCGAGTCGTTGCCGACGCGGGCCGCACGCAGCTGCGAATGGCTGAGACGGAGAAATATCCGCACGTCACCTATTTTCTCAACGGCGGCGAGGAGGAACCTTATGGGGGTGAGGACCGCATCATGGTTCCTTCGCCCAAGGTCGCGACCTACGACCTCCAACCCGAAATGTCGGCGCCGGAATTGACGGACCGGCGCCGGAATTGACGGACAGAGCGGTGGAAGCGATCGGCTCCGGTCGATACGATCTGGTTGTATTGAATTACGCCAATCCCGACATGGTCGGACACACCGGCAGCTTGCCCGCGGCAATCAAAGCGGTCGAGACCGTCGACGCCAGCCTCGGTCGCATCGCTGAGGCGATTACAAGGGCGGGCGGCGCGTTACTGGTCACGGCGGACCACGGCAATTGCGAAATGATGCGCGATCCTGAGACCGGCGGCCCGCATACGGCTCACACCACCAATCCCGTACCGGTCCTGTTGCTGGGTGGCGGTAGCGCTTCGTTATCAGCCGGGCGGCTTGCGGATATCGCACCCACCCTGCTCGAATTGATGGGTTTGCCCCAGCCGGCCGAGATGACCGGCCAATCTCTCTTGCACCGGGTGCACGAGCGATCAGACGTCGCTTAGGCCCAGCACGTCGGCCATTGAATAAAGCCCAGGTCTGCGCCCGCGCGCCCAAAGGGCCGCGCGCAGTGCACCACGTGCGAAAATCATCCGGTCCTCGGCCTTGTGCGAGAGTTCGATCCGCTCCGCCGGCCCGGCGAAGATCACACTGTGATCACCCACCACCGAGCCGCCGCGCAAGGACGCGAAGCCAATGTCGCCGGCGCAGCGTGCGCCAGTCGTGCCGTTACGGCCGCGCACCGAATGCTGGGCGAGATCGATGCCGCGACCCGCAGCCGCCGCGCGACCAAGCATCAGCGCGGTGCCTGAAGGCGCATCAACCTTTTTATTGTGGTGCATCTCCAGGATTTCGATGTCGAAATCCTCCTCCAGCGTCTTCGCCACTCGCTGAACCAGAGCCGCCAGTAGGTTGACGCCCATGCTCATGTTGCCGGACTTCACGATCACGGCCCGCTTTGCCGCCTCGGTGAGCAGCGCTTCGTTTTCGCCCGTCAGGCCGGTGGTACCGATAACATGCACGCAGCCGTGGCGCGCCGCATGCTCGGCGAAGGCAATCGTCGCGGCTGGGACGGTGAAATCGACAAGCCCATCGGCCTGGGCCAGCAGCGGCTCGACTTCCCTCGCAACGGCAACGCCGTTCTTGC
>VAZQ01000262.1:0-10178 GCA_005883115.1 Alphaproteobacteria bacterium
GCGTCTCGAAGGGCGGCTGGGTACCGGCACATGATCGGGCTCCAGGGCGGCGCGCGGGCTGCGTGGGTTGATGCGTTTAGGCTCCATGAAAACGGTCCATCCGCGCGCCCCGAGCTCGGGGATTCGGGCTCACCTGCTGCAAACACCGCCCGCCCCGGCGCTGCTGAGTGGGGCGCGTGCCGAACGGCGGGAGTGCCGCAGATGGCGCGGCCGAAGCGACTTTGCTGGATTTTAATTCGGAAGTATGGCCAAAGGTAGGAAGCGCGAATCAGCTGCCTCGCGGATGCCACAGGCGGTTTTACGTCCGAGCGATGATCCAATCAAGAAATCGAAATGCGCTTGCCCGCCGAGAGATCCGCTTGCTGGCGTCGCACCTGGCTAATCCACGACCCGACGAAAAATCAACGATGCATTGGTTCCACCGAACCCGAAAGAATTGGACAAAACCACGTCGATGGTGCGCCGTTTGGAGTGATGCGGTACGAGATCAATTGCGGTTTGGACGGAGGGATTGTCGAGGTTGATGGTCGGCGGCGCGACACCGTCGCGCATGGCGAGGATCGAGAAGATTGCCTCGACAGCGCCGGCGGCGCCCAACAAATGCCCGATCGACGATTTGGTGGACGACATGCAAATGCGGGCCGCGGCGTTCCCGACCAGCCGATGCACCGCGCCGAGCTCGATCTCGTCGCCGACCGGCGTTGAGGTGCCGTGGGCATTGATGTAGTCGATCTCCCCCGCGGAAATGCCGGCGCGTTTAATTGCCGCGTCCATACAGCGCAGCGCCCCCGCGCCATTCTCGGCTGGCGCAGTGATGTGATAAGCGTCTCCCGAGAGTCCATAGCCGATGACCTCGGCATAAATTTTCGCGCCCCGGCTTTTGGCGTGCTCATACGTTTCGAGCACAACAATTCCGGCACCTTCGCCCATCACGAAGCCGTCACGATCGCGATCGTAGGGACGAGAAGCGCGTTCAGGCGCATCATTGAAGGACGTGGAAAGCGCGCGACAAGCCACAAATCCCGCCATGCCGATCCGCGAGATCGGCGATTCCGCGCCGCCCGCGACCATAACCTCTGCGTCACCGAGGGCCACCAGTCGCGCAGCATCTCCGATGGCATGTGCGCCGGTCGAACATGCGGTGACGACCGCATGGTTCGGTCCTTTGAGGCCATGCGCAATCGATACATAGCCTGATGCGAGATTGATCAGGCGTCCCGGAATGAAGAACGGCGACACGCGGCGTGGCCCTTTTTCCTTCAGCACGATCGCCGTTTCGGCGATACCGGTGAGGCCGCCGATACCCGAACCGATCATCACTCCCGTTTTGATCTGATCGTCATTGCTGAGGGGCTTCCAACCCGCATCATCCAAGGCTTGACGCGCGGCGCACATCGCAAAGACGATGAAGTCATCGACTTTGCGTTGTTCTTTCGGCTCCATCCATTGGTCCGGATTGAAGCTTCCATTCGAGCCGTCGCCACGAGGAACCTGGCAAGCGATCTTTGCCGGTAAATCGGAAACGTCGAAACTTTCGATGCGCCTTGCTCCACTGCCGCCGTTGATGAGGCGCTGCCAGGTCGGTTCGACACCGCAAGCGAGCGGCGTCACCATGCCGAGTCCTGTGACGACAACGCGTCTCATGTTTCGCGCCCCTGCGCACCAGCCGATATCATACTCTCCCGACGCGAAAACGCGCCAAGGGAAGTCCGATCGCAGGAATCGCGGGGGTGCTGGGAGCTAGCTTTTTGCGTTTTTTTCTAAGAATTTGATGGCGTCGCCGACGGTCAAGATGGTCTCGGCAGCGTCGTCGGGGATCTCGCAACCGAATTCTTCCTCGAAAGCCATGACGAGTTCGACGGTATCTAAGCTATCGGCACCGAGGTCATCGATGAAACTTGCGTTCTCGGTCACCTTTTCGGCTTCGACCCCCAAATGTTCCACCACGATCTTTTTCACCCGCTCGCCAATATCACTCATCGCTGCGACCTCGTGTCCTTTGGAATTAGGCTCGATCGGTCAGCGCCCCCGAGCCACTGTGGTATGGGCTTTTTCCGGCGTCGCATCATCGGGTCGCGAGCGGACCCCTGGTGATGATTGGAACCGTTATGCCGCCCCAGCTAAGCCGAAGTCCGGTTACCATACTTCAAATGCCTTGACCAGCACGGCCGCGCCGCATCGGGCGCCGGCGATCATGCTCAAATCATCGCCATTCCGCCATTCACGTGCAGCGTTTGCCCGGTGATGTAAGCGGCTTCTTCCGAAGCGAGGAAGACCGCGGCGGCCGCCACATCCGACCCGCCGCCGAGCCTCCCCGCCGGAACGCGGGCAAGGATGGCCTCCCGCTGCTTATCGTTGAGTCTGTCGGTCATGGCTGTGGCAATGAATCCCGGCGCGATGCAGTTCGCCGTCACACCGCGCCGGGCGTATTCGGCGGCGATCGATTTGATCATGCCGATCATACCAGCCTTGGTCGCGGTGTAATTGCCTTGACCTGGATTGCCGGTCACACCGACGACCGATCCGATGCCGATGATGCGCCCATAGCGGCGGCGCATCATCGTGCGCACCGCCGCCCGGGCGAGGCGGAAGGTCGCAGTCAAGTTGACCGCGACGACCTCGTCCCAGTCTTCATCTCGGAGCTGAACCAGGAGATTGTCCTTGGTGATTCCTGCATTGGCTACCAGTATATCGAGCTTGCCCATGACTTGCTCGCACTTGGGCACCAGCGCCTCAACCTCGTCCTTGTCCGCGAGGTTGCATGGCAGCACATGGGTGCGCTCCTTGAGCTCCCCGGAGAGCCGCTCGAGCACGTCTTGCCGCGTGCCGGAGAGCGCGACAGTCGCGCCTTGTTGATGAAAAGCGCGCGCGATCGCCCCGCCGATCCCCCCGGTCGCGCCGGTGACGAGCGCGGTCTTGCCCGTCAGGTCGAACATTGATCCCTCCTCGCGGTCACGCTTTGCCGAACCTGAACATCGCGACGTCATCCGGCGTGCCAATCGAAACGCCGCTCGCACTATCGACGATGCGCCTGACAAGCCCGCTCAAGACTTTTCCGGCTCCGATCTCGTAAAACATAGTCACGCCCGCGGCAGCCATGAACGCGATCGACTCGCGCCAGCGCACGGTCCCTGTGACTTGCGCAACGAGCGCGCGCACAATGTCTGCCGGATCCCGAATGGGGCGCACGAAAGCGTTGGCGATCACCGGCACTACTGGTGGCTTCACCACGACGCCAGCTAGCGCGCCCGCCATCGCATCGGCCGCAGGTTGCATCAGCGCGCAGTGGAACGGAGCCGAGACGGGCAGCATCATGGCGCGCCGCGCACCCCTCGCTTTGGCGATTTCGACCGCGCGCTCGACGGCTGCTTTGTCCCCAGAAACGACGACTTGCCCGCCACCATTATCGTTCGCGGCCTCGCAGACCTGCCCCTGTGCGGCTTCGGCCGCGACCGCCGCCGCTTGCTCGAAGTCGAGCCCTAGCAGTGCCGCCATCGCACCCGTGCCTACTGGAACCGCTTTTTGCATGGCACGACCACGCAGGCGCAGCAGCCGTGCGGTATCCGCGATGCTGAGAGCGCCGGCCGCCGCGAGCGCCGAATATTCGCCGAGTGAGTGACCGGCAACGAAGCGCGCGTCGCGGGCAAGCTCAACGCCTGCGTCGGCCTGCAACACGCGCATAGCCGCGAGCGACACCGCCATCAGCGCGGGCTGTGCGTTCTCGGTCAGCATCAGCTTCTCGGGCGGCCCCTCCCAGATGATGCGTGTGAGCTTCTCGCCGAGTGCCGCATCGACCTCCTCGAATACCGCGCGCGCCGGCGCAAAGGTATCGGCGAGCGCCTTGCCCATACCCACTGTTTGGCTGCCTTGGCCCGGAAATACGAATGCGAACGACATTCACTCGCCTTGATGAGATCGGCCCTAAGACACCGCGACATCTTGCCCTGTCAAGCGGCGGTGGCGCTAACAAGCGTGGTGGGACTCTCCTTAGCCGCCTTGCGTTTTCGCCCGAACTCCGTATAACGCCGGCTTCCGCTCGATCCCGGCTGGGAACTGAACGGACGGCTGCTTGGCTCATTGCCCGGCGGCGGGGCCCCATGGTCCGGCGTCCTGTGTTTCCACCTTCTGAGCATTCGAGCCTTTCCCGGAAAGTCTCGAAGGGCTTTGCGCCAGGGCAAGAGCGGCAAAGCAAGGAAAGGCACCGATGCCGCTCTACGAACACGTCTTCCTCACGCGCCAAGATGCGAGCGCGCAGCAGGTCGAAGACCTGACTTCCCAGTTCACAGGCATCATCGAGCAGATGGGAGGTAAGGTCGCCAAGACCGAGCAATGGGGTGTAAAATCGCTATCCTACCGTTTGCGCAAGAACCGCAAGGCGCATTTCACGCTGCTCAATATCGACGCGCCGCCGGCCGCGCTCAACGAGATCGAGCGGCAGGAGCGTTTGAGCGAGGACGTGTTGCGTTACCTTAGCATTCGGGTGCGCGAGCACGAGGAAGGTCCCTCGGCAATGATGCGCAAGGTCGAGCGCGACCGCGAGCGCGACGAGCGGGGCTTCGGCTTTCGCGACCGCGATCGCGGCAGCTTCCGTGATCGCGACCGCGGTGAGTACCGTCGCGACCGCGAGGGGGGCCGTACGGCTCGCGAGGGTTATTCCGAAGATGCCGTACCCGGCGTGACAACGCAGGAATGACAGTCATGGCGACCTCCCCAGCACAGACTCGCCGGCCCTTCTTTCGTCGACGTAAGACCTGTCCATTTTCCGGGGCCAATGCGCCGAAGATCGATTACAAGGACGTGAAGCTCCTGCAGCGGTACGTGTCCGAGCGCGGCAAGATCGTGCCGAGTCGGATCACGGCTGTTTCCGCCAAGAAGCAGCGGGAGCTGGCGCGCGCCGTCAAACGCGCGCGTTTTCTCGGATTGTTGCCTTACGTGATCCGCTAGGACGACCCAGCGCGTACACGACGGAGGACGAGCGGAGCAGAGCGGAGGAGCGCGACGATCGTCAGCCCTCCATTCTCGGTCCTCCGATGGTTGGGACGGAGCTCATGCCGTCTCTAACCGCTGATCAAGCGGGACAGCTGAAGATGATACAAGTTGTGCTGGTCGGATTGGGAGCGGGCGCGGCTGCGGCGCTCATGTTTGCGTCCGTTGTATCGGGGTCGATCGCCGCTACCCTTCTGTTTTACCTCGCGCCGTTGCCGATCTTCATCGCCGCGCTTGGTTGGAATCACCTGGCTGGGCTGATTGCGGCGGCAGTTGCGACAGCGGCGGTCACGATTGTTTCCGCCACGTTTTTCATGGCGGTCGCCGTCGTTGCGTTCGGGGCCTGGTGGCTTGGCTATTCGGCACTGCTTGCTCGACCGGCATCGAACGGGGGCGAGGTCGCGCTCGAATGGTATCCGGCCGGGCGGCTCGTGCTGTGGGCCGCAGTGATCGGTACTCTTGTCGTAGTCGCCGCCATTCCTAATTTCGGCCTGGATCAACAAAGTGCTCAAGCCGCTCTCCGCAAGTCGTACGAACGCATTCTGCGCGACCAGTCGCTAATCGACATACTGGTAGTGGCCGTGCCGCCGGCGGCGGCCGTATTCTCCACCGTCACGAACCTATTCAACCTCTGGCTCGCTGCCCGCATCGTGAAAATTTCTGGTCGGCTCAGGCGGCCGTGGCCGGACTTGGCTGCTTTAACCCTGCCGGCGTCGAGCTCCGGCCTGCTTGCGGCCGCCATCGCGGGCTCCTTCTTGTCGGACCTCTTCGGTGTACTTTTAGGCGCGTTTGCGGCAAGCCTCCTCATGGCGTTCGCAATCCTCGGCTTTGCCGTCTTGCACGCGATCACGCGTGGTAGGAGCAGTCGCACGATTGTGCTGGGGGCCGTGTACGCCGCCGCCGGTATCCTGGGCTGGCCGGTCTTGGGCATTTCCATTCTGGGGCTCGCGGAAGCCGCGTTCAATATTCGCAGTCGCTTTGCGCGCAAGCGCGGCCCCCCTGGTTTGCGGACCTGATCAAATGCTCGACACACGGAGGTACAGTCCATGGAAGTGATCCTACTTGAGCGTGTCGCCAAACTTGGCCAAATCGGCGATATCGTGCGCGTCAAGGACGGCTTTGCCCGCAACTATCTGTTGCGCAAAGGCAAAGCGCTGCGCGCCACAAAAGAGAACCGTTCCCGGTTCGAGACCATGAGAGTCGAGCTCGAAGCGCGCAACCTCGAGCAAAAGAAGGACGCGGAAAAGATCGCTCGGAAGCTCGACGGCCAAAGCTTCACGGTGCTGCGTCAAGCGGCCGAAGGCGGGCAGCTTTACGGTTCAGTGTCGCCCCGCGACATCGCCGTGTTGGTCACCGAGGCCGGTTTTGTGATCAGCCGGGCTCAGGTCGCGCTCCAGGCGCCGATCAAGGCGATCGGGTTGCATCGGGTGCCGATCTCGTTGCATCCCGAAGTCGAGGCGACGATCAGCGTCACTGTCGCGCGCAGTGCCGACGAGGCGCAACGGCTTGCTCGCGGGGAGGACATCACCCTCGCGCGCGAGGAGGGGGAGGAGCAAGCGGCCGCAGCGGCGGCGGCGGAGGCCTTTTTTGAGCCTGAGGCGATCGCGGCACGCACCCGCGAGTCCACTGTCGACGTGTCGGACGCAGAAACTCAAGAGAAGACAAAATAGAGTCGAATGCGTAGCTGAGGGCGCTGGCGGCTCGGCACTATTCCTCAAAGTCGTCAACAGCGGGGTGCCGGGCCGGCGCCCCTGCTGCAGCTTCCGGCGGGCCCGCCACCGCGCCGCCTCCCTGCACAGCAGCGACTGGGAGATTGCCCAGTTCCACGCTCTCAGACGGTCGCCGAGGGCTGGCCGCGCCAGCCGTGGGGCCGCTCCCTGGAAGGGCGGCCTGATTGTCTCCACCCTTCGATTCATCGACCCCTGGCGAGGGGGCTTGGCCCGCGCCCAAAGTTGGCGGGCGTCGCTGCTGAACTGCCCGCGGATCGCTGCCTATCGAGGCAAGATATGCAGCCATGGTCGCCGCTTGCTGCGGCCCAGTGGTATAATGCTCCCGTAAAAATGCCGCGCTGCTAGGCCTGATTTCCCGCGGAGTGCGATGGCATGCATTGCAGGTGTCCGCGAAGATTTGTGCCGCCGACTTTCCGCGGTCGAGGTTCGCTTGGGCTCGCGCCGACGAAACTGTCGCGCCGACGGCGGCTGCCACGATAACGCATGATATCAATCGAGGAATTCGCGACACGAGGAATCTCCGCTAAAGCCGATCCTACCCGATCCCTTGCCTGCCATTTTTGGCCAAAAGAGGATGCCGCCCGGCTGCGGGGGCAGCCCTTCCTGGCGTGCCTGCGACGGTGCAAGCGCGTTGCGGCATTCGGCAGAGTTTGTTCTAATTCTCCATCGGGAGAACGAGCGAGCGGCAAGCCGACGGTTCGCAGCGGCGCCGTCAAGTGCGTCGCAGGCGCGGCTAACGATGTTGAGGCGATGGAGCAGGCCGATGGATCGGTTGCTTCGGGCGGTATGCCATAGGCTGATCCGCACAGGCACTCTCCAGGTCACAACCGCGACAGGATCGACCTTCAGCTGCGGGGACGGCACAGGCACGCCCGTTGCCATTCGGTTCGCGCGCCAAGCAGCCGAGTGGCGCATCCTCTTGGACCCCGAGCTCCGGTTGGGTGAAGCTTATATGGATGGCGGCATCGTCATCGACCAAGGCTCTATCGCTGAATTTCTGGACCTTGCGATCAAAAACCTCAGCCGAACCAGTGCTCGCGTGGCGAGTGGCATGCTGCGAACATTGCGGTCTTTCGCTCGCCGGCTCTTTGAGAGCAATACCATCCGCAGGGCCCGGCGCAACGCGACCCATCACTACAACATCGACGATCGGATCTATCGCCTATTTCTCGACTCGGACTTGCAATATTCGTGTGCCTATTTCGAAAGTAGCGGCGTTTCCCTCGATCAAGCGCAAGTCGCGAAGAAAAACCACATTGCCGCCAAGCTCTTACTCAAACCGGGGCTGAAAGTTCTCGACATCGGCAGCGGCTGGGGAGGACTCGGTCTCGATCTCGCGCGCAAGTTCAAGGTTTCCGTCGTCGGCATCAATCTGTCGGACGAGCAGGTACATACCGCGCGCCAACGGGCGGCTGCCGAAGCGCTGCCGTGCGAGTTTCGTATTGCTGATTATCGTACCATCTCCGACAAATTCGATCGCATCGTGTCAGTCGGAATGTTCGAACACGTTGGCAAGCAGCATTACCACACGTTCTTTGACAAGTGCCGCGAAGTGCTCACGGACGACGGCGTCATGTTGTTGCATACCATCGGACGCTGGCATGGGCCGTACGATACGAATGCCTGGGTACGGCGTTATATCTTTCCGGGCGGTTACACGCCCGCATTGTCCGAGCTTGCCCCTGCGATCGAGCGCTCGGGTCTAATTATCAGCGATATAGAAGTGCTGCGCCTCCACTACGCGGATACATTGCGCGCCTGGCGGACCAATTTCCTTGCCAATCGCGATAAGGTCATCGCGCTATTCGAAGCAGCTCCGCATTTGAAGGAGCGGTTCGGGACCGCCGAGCGATTCATTCGGATGTGGGAATACTACCTTGCCGGATTCGACGCCTCGTTCAGGTACTATGGACTCGTAGTTTTTCAAATTCAGCTTCTCAAAGCCGTTGAAGCTGCCCCGCTCACGCGAGATTACATTTATCGCAGAAAACCCGATCTCGGCATTTATCGCAGAAAACCCGATCTCGGTTCGAGCGCCGGCCTCGCCGAAGCAGCCGAATAAAACTGCAATTTGTGGTGTCATTGAAAAATACGAACGGTGACTGCGTAAGCGGCGACCCAACCTCTTTCCCTCCGCTGATGTAGGCGTAACGCACCCCGCGAAGACAGCTGATGCGGTAATGAGGCGGACCGTGGATCGGTTGCTTCGGGCGGTATTTGGAAGGTGGTCCGCGCTGGAAATCTCAGGATCACCACCGCAGCAGCATCGATCTTTACCTTCGGGACGGGACCGGATCGCCCGCAGCGATCCGCTTCACCACGCGAGCAGCCGAGTACGGCGTTGCGACGAAGGAACTTACCATAGGCTTGGTGACGAGCGTCTCAAGTTCCCATTTTGCGGCTTATTCATTGGAGACTTACTGAATCGCAACGTCGTAGGACGATGGTCAAGCGTCTCTTGAGCAAGTTTCGACAGTTATTTCTCCGCGGTGGGTACTGGGGAAACTTCTGAGCGGGCGTCGCCTCGAGTCGAGCGCGGGTGTAATGCGCTACTCTTTCGATTCGCAGGCGATTCGCTAGCAAACCATGGCTTCACTTGATTCAGCCCTACGCAAACCACCGGCGGAGACCGCACCGCCATATCGCGCCGCGCCGCACAATATCGAGGCAGAGCAGGCCCTCCTGGGCGCGATCTTAGTCAATAACGAGGCGCTCTATCGCGTCAGCGACTTCCTCGAACCGCAGCATTTCTTCGAGCCGATTCATCGGCAGATCTACGATATCTCGCGCAGTCTCATTCGCACCGGGAAACTGGCGTCTCCGGTAACACTGAAGACCTTTCTCCCCGCCGAAATCGACATCGCCGGATTGACGTTGACGCAGTATCTCGCCCGCCTCGCCGCGGAAGCGACAACCATCATCAACGCCGTGGATTACGGGCGTACGATTTACGATCTCGCAATCCGTCGCGAACTCATCAACATCGGCGAGGACATGGTCAACGTTGCCTTCGACGCGCCCGTCGACTTTGCACCGGGCGATCAGATCGAAGATGCCGAGCGTCGGCTGTACGAGCTCGCGGAGATCGGGCGTTACGGCGGCGGTTTTCAGAAATTTGAGACTGCCCTGACCACCGCAGTCGACATGGCGGCGCGCGCGTATCAACGCGAGGGAAAGCTCTCCGGCCTGGCAACCGGCCTCAGGGACCTGGATACCAAGATGGGTGGCCTCCAGCCATCCGATCTGATCATCGTGGCTGGCCGCCCCGGCATGGGCAAAACGGCGCTGGCCACGAATATCGCTTACAACGTCGCACGTACTTGGCGCGGCGAGGTGCGCGCGGATGGACATATCGACACCGTGAATGGCGGCATCGTCGGCTTTTTCTCTCTCGAAATGTCCGCCGAGCAGCTGGCCACACGTATCATTGCAGAACAGAGCGGCATTCCCTCCAGCACGATC
>VAZQ01000262.1:10339-10827 GCA_005883115.1 Alphaproteobacteria bacterium
AGGGCTCGACTCGGCGAGCAATGGAAGGGCGCGTACAGGAGGTGACCGAGATCACGACCAGCCTCAAAGCGCTCGCTAAGGAACTCAACGTGCCGGTTGTGGCGCTGTCGCAATTGTCGCGGCAGGTCGAGAACCGCGACGACAAGCGGCCGCAACTCTCGGATCTACGCGAGTCCGGCTCAATCGAACAGGACGCCGACGTTGTGCTGTTTGTTTTCCGCGAGGAATACTATCTGAGCAACAAGGAACCGCGGCCCGGTACCGACGACTATACCCGATGGCAGGTGGAGATGGCGGACGTGCACGGCAAGGCAGAGATCATCATCGGCAAGCAGCGTCATGGCCCGACCGGCACCGTCAATGTCCAATTCGACGCGGCGGTTACTCGCTTCGACAATCTGGCACAAGACGATCACATGCCGGAAAGGGTGTAATCGGACGCCGGGCGCATGTGAAAAGGGGCGCGGCAAGCTTCAGTCGACGCCGAG
>VAZQ01000262.1:10832-11738 GCA_005883115.1 Alphaproteobacteria bacterium
CGCGAGCCAGAGCGCTCCTGGTCTTCGCCCCGCTCGGTCTAGACGGCGGCGTTTCGGCTGGCCATAAATTTTGCCCATGACGGTGCACGAACCCGAGTTGCGGCCAGCCGAAATACCGAGCGCCGCTGCCGATCCGACAGAGGCCAGTGGCATCCTCACGATTGATCTCGGTGCCGTCGCGGCCAATTGGAAGACACTCGCGAGCATGACCGTGCCCGTCGAGTGCGCTGCGGTGGTCAAAGGCGATGGCTATGGCTGTGGCCTCGAGCCGGTCACGCGCACGTTGGCCCGCGCGGGCTGTAGCACCTTCTTCGTTGCCGATGTCGCTGAAGGCCGGCGCGTGCGCGCGATTGCCCCCGATGCCGTCATCTATGTTCTCAATGGAGTGATGCCGGGCTCGGCGCAGGCATTCGCAGCCGATTATTTACGACCGGTCATCAACAGCACTACCGAACTTGCGGAATGGGATGCGTTCGTCGCCACTCGAAACTGGCGTGGCGGCGCGGCCCTCCACGTCGATACCGGCATGAACCGGCTCGGCGTCACGCTCGAAGAGGCGGTCGCCATCGCTCCGCGCCTGCAATCGGAAAATCATGGGTTTACGCTAGTGATGAGCCACCTCGCCTGCGCTGAGATTCCCCACCACCCGATGAATGATCGGCAGGTTCGGCTGTTTCGCGAAATTCGCATCCTCTATCGTGGCGTCCCGTCCTCGCTTGCAAATTCTTCCGGCATATTCCTGGGTGGTGGCGCCCATTGCGACTTGGTTCGGCCCGGCGTCGCGCTCTACGGCGTCAATCCGACGCCGGGCAAGAGGAATCCCATGCGTCCGGTGGTGGAACTTAAAGGGCGCATCATCCAGGTGCGTGCCGTCGATAAGGGCGACAGCGTCGGCTATGGCGCAGC
>VAZQ01000583.1 GCA_005883115.1 Alphaproteobacteria bacterium
AAGATAGCGGCGAACCAGAGGTCGCCCACTGACGACGCGAGACCACAGCCAAGAGCAGCGAGTGCCGCGAGCGCGACCAGCTCGTGCAGTCGTGGGTTCATTTACGGCAGTTTCATTTCACCAGCGCGCGCCGTATGGGCTCGTCATGCCCGATGCAAACGGGCATAAGGTCGCCTATTCTGATCGCATAGGTCAAAGTTCATGACAGGCGAACGTGGCGAACCGGGCCCCGCGGGGCCTCCGGGACCGCCAGGCCCCCAAGGGTGAGTCGGGGCAGGTGGCCGTGGCGTCGCCGCGGTCCGACCTTTTCTATGGCTCACGGGCGATTTGATTCCATTTAGTACCATTACCAAGCACGTTCAATTCGGCCACGGCGCCGCCATGCTCATCGTAATTGACGCGCCACTGAACCTCATATTCGCCGTGATAATCCTCCATGCTCATCAGTTTCATCAGGACAAGCAATGCGCCCACGTCGCCCTCCTCATCGTAGGCCTCTTCGACTTGGGCTAGCTCTTCCAGGGTTAGCTTACGTTTCATTGTTCGGGCCAAGCTTGCGGCCGCAGGTTCTCACCGCGATCGGCGTCGAACGCCTGCCGGCCGCGCTCCAGTGGGGGGCGCCTCGCGGCGGCGGGCGCATTCGTCCTGATACTCGGTCCAATGCGTTAGCGCCCACCGCGCAGCGACGCGGCGCTTTTCATCTTCTGCGGTATTGAGCCAAGGTTATAGCGTGAGCGCGCGCAACATTTCGATCAGGTCGCCGTGTCGGCGGCGATTGACGCCTAAGATATCGGCGGCTTCCTGGGCGTTCACGGCTTAATCCCCCTGGAGCGCCCCGACCCGCAGGGGGTGACCAACGGGCCGGGGCTTGCCACAACGCGCTAGGTTCGAGGGGGGGCCGCAGCAGCCCCCAAGCGCGTCATGCCGATACAACTCTATCCCAAAAAGCCACGCATACGTAGCAACTGCTACGCAAGTGCTGCGGCTACGCTACAGTGCTACGCCGGTTGAAACGAGCGAAGCTGAGGGAGGGATGGGATGGACGTGCTCATTTATGCGCTGCCAGTGATCGCGTTGATCGCCGGAGCGTTCTTGCTTTACTCCTTATTTCCAGCTGCTTTTCCGCCTTTCCTGCATCATGCGCATCGACCTAACCAAGGCGTCATAAAACAGGATTGGGTCGCTACCGGACGCATCGATTTCGCAGCCCAAATTACAAAAATTAAAACCAACCCCGGAGACATGGATCAACCAACTGAATTCAAGTTGCTCGTAGAAGAGCGTAGAATTGTAGAAAGCATTGCTGGAAATGAAAATCTGGAGGTTCAATGGAGGCTTGCTACGCTGAGGGAAGCAAAAGCCGTTGTAACTCAATACCACAAATACCTGTCGGACAACTCGCTTATCAAAACTGTACCCGATGAGACCCCATCGTTGCCCCCACCGGTGACGACTAAGGACAATCCTTCGGACGATGCGCCGGCGGTAAAGCGGCAACCCGAAGAGGACTGGGGACGGTGACAGACCTCTTACTCCGACAAGCTCAAGCGAGACGCGCCGGCGCTCACGGCGATGATTCGCGAGGGGAAGCTGTGCCCTGGCCTATCTTTTTCATGTTCGTGGACCTGTGGCGGTCAGGTGTCGAGTGGGCAAACCGCTCAAAAAGAAGCGCGTCCTCGAGCGCGCGCAGTATCGCGTGATCGCAGAGCGGCAGAACCTGCCTGAAAGGCGGCTGAATTGCTGCACACCGTAGCTACAGCCGCCGAGGTGGTGGAAGAGAGCGCGAAAAGAACGTTCACTGCGCCGACGCCGCGACTAGCCAAAACGGCGGCGTGGCAAAGATCACGAATGAGAAAGTGTTCATGATTAGCTCCTCGCCGACCCGCTCGCGTGCTTCCGACGAAACTCTAGCACATCACGCCCGGCAGGGAGGTCGCTGCCGGATTCTGATCTTGCTTATGTCCCTTCGGGTCATC
>VAZQ01000584.1 GCA_005883115.1 Alphaproteobacteria bacterium
CTCCACCGCGACGATGCCCCGTTCAAGAAAGTGGTTGATGAGGCCATGATCGCCACCTATCGCAGCGGCGCGATCAACGCGATCTACGACAAGTGGTTCCTCAAACCGATCCCTCCCAAGGGCCTTAACCTCAATGTGCCGATGAGCGACGCGTTCAAGAAGGTGATAGCCAACCCGACCGACAGCGGTGACCCGGCGGTGTATTGATCGTTATCGGCAATCGACAGCCCTTCGGTGATCAGGCGACACCACGTCGCGTTGATGACCGATGTCTGATGAGGATTACTGATTAAGGGGGCAGCGTGAACTACAACTGGAACTGGGGCATCTTTTTCCAGACGTCGCCCGACGGGGTTCACACCTATCTGGAGACGCTCCTCCTCGGCACCGGCTGGACGCTGGCAACCGCGCTCAGTGCGTGGTGCCTGGCGCTCGCCATGGGATCGCTCGTCGGCGTCATTCGCACGACGCCCCACCGCTGGCTGGTCCGGCTCGGCAACGCCTATGTGGAACTCTTCCGCAACATCCCGCTGCTGGTGCAGATGTTCTTGTGGTACTTCGTGCTGCCGGAGATCGTGCCGATCCAGCTCGGCGACTGGCTCAAGCAGCTTCCCGATGCATCTTTCTACACGGCCGTGGTCGCGCTCGGTTTCTATACCTCCGCGCGCGTTGCCGAACAGGTGCGCGCCGGCATCTTGAGTCTCGCCCGCGGCCAAGGCTGGGCCGCGCTCGCGCTGGGGCTGACCCGGACCCAGGCGTACCTCTACGTACTCCTGCCGATGGCGTACCGGATCATCCTGCCGCCGCTGACCTCCGAATTTCTCAACATCATCAAGAACAGCGCGGTCGCGCTCACCATAGGCCTAATGGAGCTCACGGCGCGTGCGCGCGCCATGCAGGAATTCTCGTTCCAAGTGTTCGAGGCCTTCACAGCGGCGACGATCATCTACATCGTCATCAATATCATCGTGACCTTCGGGATGCGCTATGTCGAGCAGCGCGTTGCCGTACCCGGACTTATCGGCGCCAAACCCGCGGTTGCTACGCACTGAGGCGGTCGATGTTCTCGAATTTTGATTACGACGTCATCATTCGCTCGCTGCCGTATCTGTTCTATGATGGCATGACGTTCACGCTCGCGCTGACTGCGTTCGCGAGCGTGGGCGGCATCATATTCGGCACGCTGCTCGCGATGATGCGGCTATCGGGCTTTGTTCCGATCTCGGTGCTCGCGGCCGGCTACGTGAATCTGATGCGATCGGTGCCGTTGCTGCTGGTGATCTTCTGGTTCTATTTCCTGGTGCCCTATATCGGCCAATGGATCACCGGCGCATCCCGGCCGGTCCAAGTGGGAGCCTCCGTCTCATCATTCGTCACCTTCACGCTGTTCGAAGCCGCCTATTTCGCCGAGATCATGCGGGCCGGTATCCAGTCGATCCCGCGCGGTCAAGTCGGCGCCGCGCAGGCGCTCGGCATGACCTACCTGCAGACGATGGGCTACATCGTGCTGCCGCAGGCCTTCCGCAACATGGTGCCGGTGCTGCTCACTCAAACCATCATCCTGTTCCAGGACACTTCGCTCGTCTACGTGCTCTCCATCACGGACTTTCTCGGCGCCGCGTCGAAGGTGGCGCAGCGCGACGGACGTCTGGTGGAGATGTACCTGTTCGCGGCATTGGTCTATTTCGTGATCTCGTTCGTTGCCTCACTGCTCGTGCGCCGGCTGCAGCGGCGGGTCGCGGTCATCCGCTGAGGAGGTGCCATGATCACGCTCAGCAAGGTCAGCAAGTGGTACCCCAACTTTCAGGTGCTGAAGAATTGCTCCACGCATGTCGAGAAGGGCGAAGTCGTCGTGGTCTGCGGTCCATCGGGCTCCGGCAAGTCGACGCTCATCAAATGCGTCAATGGGCTTGAGCCGTTCCAGGAGGGGTCCATTACGGTTGCCGGGATTTCCGTGAACGACCCGAAGACAGATTTGCCGAAGCTGCGCGCCCGCATCGGCATGGTTTTTCAGCATTTCGAATTGTTCCCGCACCTCAGCGTGAGGCGCAATCTCGAACTCGCGCAGATCAAGGTACTCGGCCGCAAGCAGGACGAAGCGGCGGCAAAAGGCATGCGCCTGCTCGAGCGCGTCGGTTTGAGCGCGCACGCCAGCAAATTTCCCGGAGAACTTTCTGGTGGTCAGCAGCAGCGGGTGGCGATCGCGCGCGCGCTGGCGATGGATCCGATCGGACGAGCCTACCTCTGCGCTCGATCCCGAAATGATCAACGAAGTGCTCGACGTCATGGTGGCGCTCGCCAAGGAGGGCATGACGATGATGGTCGTCACCCACGAAATGGGTTTCGCCCGCAAGGTTGCTCAGCGTGTGGTGTTCATGGATACGGGCGAGATCGTCGAAGACGCGCCAACATCCGAATTCTTCGGCAACCCACGCAGCGAGCGTGCGCAGGTATTCCTCTCAAAGATTTTGCAGCACTGAAGCGTACCACGTCTGCCGCGCGCTCACGCGGCCCATGACGCGCGCAGATCAATTCCCGTCACGGAAACAGCGCCACCTGCTCGAGCCCGAGCGTCTCGGGAAAGCCGAGCATGAGGTTCATGTTCTGCACGGCCTGGCCGGAGGCGCCTTTGGTCAGATTATCGAGCGCCGCGCAAATGATCGCACGGGCCTCAACCCGGTCGTTCGCGAGCCCGATGAAGATCATATTGGAGCCGCGCACATGCCGGGTGTGCGGCATTTCGCCGAACGGCAGCACGTGCACGAACGGCTCCGCCGCGTAGGATTTGCACAAGATCGTATGCAGCCCTTCGGCCGAGGTGTTGAGCCCGCGCACATAGATGGTCGAGAAAATTCCACGGTTCATGGGAACAAGATGCGGCGTGAAGCTGACAATGACCATGCGGCCTGCGGCCCTAGAGAATTCCTGATCGAGCTCCGCCATATGACGGTGGCGGCCGACGCCATAGGCGTGGAAGCCCTCCGAGACCTCCGAGAACAGCATTTCTTCTTTCGCCGCCCTTCCCGCGCCGGTCATCCCCGATTTAGCATCAATGACGATCTCATCGGGATCGATCGCCTTCGCACGCAACAGCGGAATGAGTGCTAACTCTGCGCAGGTCGTATAGCAGCCGGGATTAGCGACGAGCCGCGCGGATTTGATGCTGCTCCGGTAGATTTCGGAGAGGCCATAGACCGCCTCCTTCTGCAGTTCCGGGGCGTGGTGCTCGTGTCCATACCAGCGCGCGTAGGCGGCGGGATCGGCAAGGCGAAAGTCTGCGGAGAGGTCGACGACCTTGGTACCCGGAGCGCTCGCAAGCAAGGCCTTGATCACCCTCTGCGTCGTCGCGTGCGGCAGCGCGCAGAAGGCAAGATCAAGCGCGGCTTTTTTCCAATCGACGCTATCGATAGCCAAAAGCTTCGGCAGCGAATAGGGCGAGAACTGCGGAAACACTTGACTCATGTGCTGGCCAGCGCGGCGCTCGGCGGTGAGCAGCGCAATCTCGACGCCCTGATGATGGATCAGGAGCCGCAGCAGTTCCGCCCCGGTATAGCCGGAGGCGCCGAGCACCCCGACCCTGGCTCTTATCTTTGCCGCGTTGGGCATGGCTCATTCCTTCTCGCAGCCGATAAAAACGATCGGACGAGGAGAATGCGGCGGAAGATATCAGGATCACTGCCGCGGGACCTCATCCGGCGGCATGAGCGACGATCACACGCGATTGCGCGCCCATGCCGCGGGAGTGCGGCGACGGCAGAAAGAGCTGCGGCAGGCGATCGTCATGGCTCGGGGCTATAGACGCCGTCGCCTTGTGCGTCAAGCACTGGCCGAGAGCGCCTGACTGCCGCTCGGAGCGGACCCGACCTCAATGGCGTGTATGGGCGCGCGGATCGCAACGAGCACTATTTCGCTCACCACAGCAACCGGCTAAGCCCTGGGATATGGAGACCGCCTACCGAGTAGCCAGCGAACCGAATTCGCGCGCCTCACGCGGCCGCGCATTCCTGCTGGTG
>VAZQ01000585.1:0-566 GCA_005883115.1 Alphaproteobacteria bacterium
AGCTTGCCGTCATCGAGGAGAAGCGTGTGGCCCGGTGCGATGGCGGCAAAGATTTCGGGGTGCGGCAGGTGCACGCGGTGGGCATCGCCCGGAGTGGGATCGGCATCGAGCGCGAAGGTTTCGCCTTTGGTCAGCGTGGCTGGATTGGCCGCGAAGCTGCCGACCCTGAGCTTTGGACCCTGTAGATCGAGCAGAATCCCGATTGGCCGACGGTGCTCGGTTTCGACCTCCCGGATAGCCGCCGTGAGCTCGCGCATGCGCGCATGGGTGGTGTGGCTCATGTTGATGCGGAAGACGTCAGCGCCTGCCTCGAACAGGTTGGCGATCACGCGTCGATCTGAGGAGGCGGGGCCGAGGGTGGCGACGATCCTGGTTCGGCGCAGACGTCGCATTAGTTGCGGCTTCGGGACGGAGGCGTCGGGGCGCCCGGCCGGCCAGCCGTCGGAGGCGTCTGCAGCATCGGCACGCGCGATTGCAGGGGCTGCATCGGCGTTTGGTCGGCCGATTCGGTAAGCTGGACCGTCCAAGAGGGTTGGTCGCCCGTATCGACTTCAAAGAAGCCGGTG
>VAZQ01000585.1:578-2825 GCA_005883115.1 Alphaproteobacteria bacterium
CAATCGTCGGTGCCGCGGATCGTGAACTCTTTTTCCCGTGTGCACATGAACGCCTGGCCCGACCACTCGCCGCCGCGATCATAGTCGACGGCGTAGATGTAATAGAAGCGAGCGACCAGGGCGCCTCGTAGTACGGTCTCGCAGCTACGTGCGGAAATGTTCCACCAGCCCTCGGTGGTCCAGCCCTCGTTCTCCTTGTAGCCGATGGCAATGCCGACGCGGTTTCCAGTATTGTTGCAGAGGCGGAAATCGGCCATGGCGGGAGAGCCGGACCACGCGAATGCCACGAGCGCCAGCGTGGCACCGGAGAGCACGCGGGCGACCCCCCGACGAGATACGGGCCTGCGCCGAACTCCAGTTCTCGTGAATCGGTGTCTCATGCCGGCCGCACGCAAGCCTGCTTGACGGCTTGCATACAGATATCGCGTGAAGTGTTAAGCACTGTCAACGAGGATTGCCCGGAAGTCATTCACGTTGGTCAGCGTCGGCCCCGGCGTTAGCAGATCCCCAAGCTTCTCAAAGAATTCCGTCGAATTATTGTCGCGCAGAAACGCGGCCGGATCGAGGCCGAGATGACCCGCACGAACGAGAGTCGTGCCATCGATGAAGGCACCCGCAGGATCCTCTGCCCGACCTCCTCCACCATCGGTGCCGTCGGTGTCGCCGGCCAGTGCCGCGATACCTGCGGCCTGCGCAAGTGTGATGGCTAGCGCCAGCGCATATTCCTGGTTCGGCCCCCCGCGGCCGCGACCGCGCAGCGTCACAGTGAGTTCGCCGCCCGACAAGATGACGGCGCGCCGTCCCTTCACCCTGAGATCGAGGGCAAGTCGCGCCTGCGTGGCGGCGACTTCGCGCGCCTCGCCCTCAATCGCCGTACCGAGCAGGATGCAGTCGTATCCAGCGGCGCGCACGGCGTGTTCCACCGCGCGAAAGACCTCCGCGGGCCGTGCCGCCAGGTCGAAGGAGGTCTGTGCGAAAACCGGATCACCAGGCTTCGGCGTCTCGTTTGCAGGATCCGCGAGTGCCTGCGCAACGAGCGGTGGCACGGTAAGGTCATGGCGCGCCACGATGGCGCGAGCGTCAGCGAGCGTAGTCGGATCGGGAACCGTGGGGCCGGAGCCGATCACCGCAGGGTCGTCTCCCGGCACATCGGAAATGGCGACGGCAACAAGCGGCGCGGGGAACGCGTGTTGTGCAAGCCGTCCGCCTTTGATGCGTGAAAGGTGTTTGCGAACGGTGTTGATCTCGACGATCGAGGCCCCGGAGGCAAGAAGCGCACGCGTGACTGCCTGCTTGTCCGCAAGTGAAAGACCGGCAGCCGGAGCGATCCAGTTTGCCGAGGCGCCGCCCGAAACAAGGACCAGCACCAGATCGTGCGGCCCGGCGGATTCCGCCAAGGCGAGCGCCTCGATCGTCGCGGCAAGACCAGCGGCATCGGGCAACGGATGGCCGGCCTCGACGACACGTACGATCCGGGTTGGGCAGCCATAGCCGTGACGAGTCACCGCCAGGCCGCTAATGCGGCCGGCTGGCATGCCGCCGTCAAGGTAATGATGCTCCGCGACGTGCACCATGGAACCGGCGGCCTTGCCCGCGGCCAGCATGATCAGCCGCCCGGATGGGGCCGCTGGCAAATGCGGCCGCAAGCAGCCCTCGGGGTGCGCGGCGGCCACCGCCGTGCGGAACAGTCCCTCGAGAAAAAGCCGTGCCGCTCCCATCAAGGCTCAAGCTCGCGCGGCCAACGTCGACCTCTCGCCTGGTCCGCTGCGCGGCTGGTCCATCGTGGTGCTCGCAAAATAGCTAAACCCGCCGCGACATAAGCATCGTGCGGTCATCGGGTGCAACCCGCGCTGGAAAGCGCCTCGTCGCGTCACTATTCTTAGGGTACGGAAGCTTCAAAGCTGGGTACGGAAGCTTCAAAGCTCGGAGCCTTCCTTCCGAACGAAAGGATGCAGCGATGGCGCTTGACGATAAAACCCGCACCGAACTCGAGGCGGCCGCATTTCGCCGCCTCCTTGAGCATTTGCGCGCGCGCACCGACGTGCAGAACATCGACCTGATGAATCTTGCCGGTTTCTGCCGTAATTGTTTATCGAACTGGATGAAAGATGCCGCCGATGCGCGCGCGGTGCCCATGTCGAAGGAGGAGAGCCGCGAACGGATCTACGGCATGCCGTACGAGGAATGGAAGGCCAAGTACCAGAAGGAGGCATCCGAGGGCCAGAAGACGGCATTCGGGCAGGCGGC
>VAZQ01000586.1:0-466 GCA_005883115.1 Alphaproteobacteria bacterium
CGACATACTGATAGACCCAGCCTACACCCGTCGCATCCGGCCCGAGACTCGGTGCCACCCCTGCCGGCAACCGCCGCGCAGCGGAGCTGAGATATTCGAGCACGCGTGAACGTGCCCAATAGAGATCAGTGCCGTCCTCGAATATCACGTAAACAAACGAGACGCCGAAGAACGAGAAGCCGCGCACAACGCGAGACTTGGGCACGCTGAGCATGGCGGTCGTCAAAGGATAGGTGACCTGATCCTCGACCACCTGCGGCGCCTGGCCGGAGTATTCGGTGTAAACGATGACCTGCACGTCAGAGAGGTCAGGAATGGCGTCGAGCGGCACGCGCGAGACCGAGTACATGCCCGCCAACGCGACGAAGATCGTCGCAAGACAGATCAGGAAGACGTTGCGCGCAGACCAACGGATGATGGCGGCGATCATTTCGGCGCTTCCGGTTGCGTGAACGCCTGCAGCGCT
>VAZQ01000586.1:485-4853 GCA_005883115.1 Alphaproteobacteria bacterium
AACGTTGCAGCAGTGACGACTTCTTCGTCCTTGCTGATGCCATCGAGCACTTCCACGTAACCGTCCCCACGACGGCCGAGCTTAACGGGGCGGGGCTCGAAGCGGCCTTCGCCCTTGGCGATCAGCACTACTTGACGGGTGCCGCTGTCGATCACGGCGCTTGCAGGAATAGCAATTACAGGTTGCTCGCTTGCTCCCGCTTCGAACACGACGTCGGCATACATGTCGATTTTCAGCCGCCCATCGGGATTCGGCACCTCGATGCGCACGCGCGCCGTCCTCGTCTCTGCCCGCAGCTCGGGATATATGAAGGTCACTTCGCCTTCGATTGGTTCGGCTGCGTAAGCACGGACCGTGGCCTTCGCCCGGGCGCCGATCTTGATCGCAGGCAGGTCCGCCTCGGCCACGTCGGCCATAATCCAGAGCTGGGAATGGTCCGCGATACGATAGAGTTCGTCGCCCGCCCTTACGAATTGGCCATTGATGACTCGCTTTTCGATTACGTCGCCGCTGGCTGGCGACAACCAATCGACCGTTCGCAGATTTTTGCGGCTCTGTTGGACTGCGCTGATGTGGTTTTCCGGCACACCGAGGTTGCGCAGCCGTTGAATTGGTCCATCCTGGCTTGATCCCCCGCCGTACAATAGATCGATCTGTGCCCTTTGAATGTCAGGGCTATAGATGCGGAAAAGCGGCTCGCCGGCTTGGACGTGCTGGCCGGTCCTGTTTACAAACAAGTCTTCGATAAATCCGTCCGACCGCATGGTGACGACCGTCAAGCGGGAATCATCGTGCATCACTGTACCGACGGCGCGCACGGGACGTACGACGACACGCGCCTCGACCGCTTCCGTCCTCACGCCGGTGCGCTGGATCTTCTCTGGGCTTACCTTGACGGTTTTGCCGTCATCCTGCTCCTCGCCCTCGTAGACGGGGATGTAATCCATCCCCATTGAGTCCTTCTTCGGTACTGGCGAGATGTCCGGCAGGCCCATGGGATTGCGGTAGTACAGAAGCTTGCGCGGGCCGCTCGCTGTCGATGCCGGCTTCTTGGCGCCCGGCTCGAACGACACCTCTTCGTCCTCATAAACGGGGAGGTAGTCGCGACCGCCGGCATCCTGCCTGGGGGTGGCCGAATAATTGGCCGCGCCGCTCGGATCGCGGTAGTAAAGAATTTTGCGTTCCGCCGCTGCCGCAGTGTTCTTGGGCGCGACAGCGGACGCGAGCACGCCGGCTCCTAGTCTGGCGTATCCATAGCCGCCCGCCGCGCCGGCGGCTGCGCCGAGCACAAGCAGGATTGCACATCCAAAGCGAGTCATGGCGTCACCTTGTTGCGCGGAATGTGATCTTTCCGACGACGGTCTCCGGCTCGCCCTGCACCTTCGCCGCGATGCTCAACAGCCAGCGGCCCTGCATCGAGAGATCGGTTTTGAACGAATAGACGCCAGGCTCGTTGCCGGGCAGCGGGGTGAGCGGCGACGCCATCTCACCCATTGCGTCCGGACTCATGTCGATCCGGGTCTGGACGATGACTGCGTCGGTCACGGGCTTGCCGGTCGGCTTGTGCTTGAGCCGCACCGACACGACGACGTCGTCACCTTTTTTGACCTCCGCCTTCACCGGTTCGAATACGTAGTCGTTGGCGCCGGCGAATAGTGGGCCGGCCAAGCTCACGGCGAACGCAATAGCGGCGCCGGCCGAAACAAATTTCCGAGTCATTTTCAAGCTCCTCATGGATGGACGATCAGCGACGCGGCCAGATTGGGAGCCGCATAGCCGAATCGCATCGCGCGAGGCTGAGGCTCACGCGTTGCGGCACATCTTCAGTGAGGTATTAGACTCGAGGGGGTCGGTAAGGCGGACTAGCCGTCAGCGAATGGAATGGATTGCTTACAAAATGCGACTCCGTCCCGCCGATCGGCGGTGGAATCGCCACGCCTGAAAATACCATCGCAACCACACTGAAGCACTTGGCGGTGCAGCCCGCGGACGCGTGGCATTCGTTCATGATGTGGTCAGGCGCCATCGACCCATGCTCGCAACAGTCGTGCGCAGACGCGACCACGACTTCTGAGGCGATCGACTGATGGTCGCAATCCTCGTGCGCAGGCGCGGCCACGCCGTCCGAGACCATCGGCTCGTCGGTCGGGACGGCAAAGGCGCCCGCCATAGGCAGCATCGCCAGTGAGAGCGCCACCAAGAACGCCAATGTGGTACGGCCGATTCGCATGCGATGGCTCGAGTCGGCCGAAATATCGATCCGGTCGTTTGGCCGGTCAAGTGACGATTTCGCGAGCCGTTTAAGGGAATTGGCTCGGTTTGAATTTGATAGGGATTGCCAACTATCCCTGCGATTGTGCACTGCGTCCGCGTGTCTACTTAAGGCTGGTATTTCCACTGAGGCGAGCTCAATGGGCGCGGACTGCTGCCATCATTATGATGTGCCCGGCCCGCACCGCGGGAACGCGGCCTATCGCCGTGTTCTATGGGCTGTGCTCGCAATCAACACCGTCATGTTCGCGGTCGAGATTGGCGCCGGGCTCGCGGCCGGATCGGCGGCGCTGCAAGCAGACGCCCTCGATTTTCTCGGTGACGCGGCGAACTACGGTATCAGCCTGTTCGTGGTCGGGATGGCGCTTCGCTATCGCGCCATGGCGGCGCTCGCCAAGGGCGCCACGATGGGCGTGTTCGGTCTATGGGTAATCTCAACAATCCTCTGGCACGCGGTGCATGGCACCTTGCCCAGCGCGCTGACCATGGGCGCCGTCGGCTTCGCGGCCTTGGCAGCCAATGCTGCCTCGTTCGGCCTGCTCTGGGCCTATCGCGGCGGCGATGCGAACATGCGCTCGGCATGGATTTGCACGCGTAACGACGTGCTCGGCAACTTAGCCGTTTTGCTGGCAGCGGTTGGGGTGTTCGGCACCGGCACGGGATGGCCCGACATCATCGTCGCGGCGATCATGGCGGGCCTTGCGCTGCAAGGCGCGTGGATCGTGGTCCGACAGTCTCTAAGCGAACTACGCCAGCCGCTTGCGATTTCGGCGTGACGCAGACTCGGCCAAAGCGCGGCGTCCCCGCCCCGCCCCGGGAATTTTCCTCGTACTCAGCACTGCGAGAACTCGAATCGTTGATGCGCCGATCGGCGCTGTTGGCGGCAGGTGCTTAAATGCGCCCTATCGCTTTTTTCTTTACCGCGGCCTTCGCCTTGGCCGTTAGCGCCGCGGCTGCCGGCGACTACAAGGCCGGTTCGCTCGACATTTCCGATCCATGGTCCCGCGCCACCCCGAAGGGAGCGAGCGTTGCCGCCGGCTACATGAAGATCAAAAACAACGGACCAACGCCCGATCGGCTGATCAGTGGATCGTCAGAGGTTGCGCCCAAATTCGAAGTCCATGAGATGCGGATGGAGAACGGCGTGGCGAAGATGCGACAAGTAACAGGAGGATTGGAAATCAAGCCGGGCGAGACCGTCGAGCTCAAGCCCGGCTCGCTCCACGCCATGTTTGTCGGCTTGAAGAAACAGCTCAGTGCAGGGGACCACTTCAAGGCGACATTGGTGTTCGAAAAGGCTGGCCCGGTGAGCGTCGAATACGACGTGCGGGCAATGGGTGCTACGCCCAGCGGCACTATGCCGGGCATGAAGGGACACGAGCACTGATCAAGCTTGCCGGTGGCATCAATGATCGTTCTGCCGTCACTTGACCTTTTCGATCTTGGTCACGGTGAACTGGCCGTTGATGCGGTCCGGCACGAAGCGGATGCGGTCGCCCGGCTTGACTGCTTTTAGCATGGCGGGATTGCCGGCGCGGAACACCATTGTCATGTTCTCGTTCATGTCGAATTTCTTGAGCGGGCCATGTCTGATCGTGATCTTACCCGCGGATTCGTCAATCTTGGTGACTTGACCATTCACGAAGTCGTCCGATTGTGCGATCACCGCAGGCGGGCTCGTGCCGAGCCATATCGCCAGTACCGCAGCGATGAGGGCCCTTGCAATCATGGTGGCCTCCTTTGCACGGGACGATTGCTCTTACTTCACGACAACCTTGCCCACCATCCCCGCCTCGCGGTGTCCTGGAATCAGGCAGGCGAACTCGAAGGTCCCGGTCTTCGTGAATTTCCACAGGATTTCACCGTGCTCCCCGACTGCAAGACGCTTTGCATTCGGCTCATCGTGCTCCATGTCCGGAAATTTCTTCATCAGCTCCGCGTGCTTGCGGTTCTCAGCCGCGTTCGCAAGAACGAATTCGTGATCGTCGGTGCCATCGTTTTCCAGAACGAAGCGGATTTGTTCGCCTTTGCGCACCATGATGCGGGCGGGATCGAAAGCCATTTTCTTCCCGTCTTCGCGCATGACGACCTTGATGG
>VAZQ01000638.1:0-2332 GCA_005883115.1 Alphaproteobacteria bacterium
TTGCCCTTCCACAAAAATATATTGGAATAGGGGCAGCATTGCGAACCCCACTAACGGACAAGCCCGAGCTGCCGCAGAAACACGCGCGCGAGCCGGAGAGCAAGTGGCAGGCCCGAAATGCAGCAAAATGTGATGGCCATCACATACCGGCGGGCCCCGACGTGGAAAGGTCCTGATCAAGGCGAGTTGGCCGCCCCCACGACTCCCCCGTCCCCCAGGGTGGTCCGAAATACGCCGTAAGAGAGTCACTTTCGCCCCGCCCCGGCGGGGCTCTTTATTTCTGGGAATGGGCAGCCGGCGTGTGCCTGAGGATGTCGCCGCGCTCGCCCCGTTTCCCCGGAATTGGCGGCTCGACTCGGTGCTTGGGCTGAGACTAGGGCTTTGTTGCCCTAATCAGTCACCGAAGCCGAGCCGCGCGAATTCTCTCGCTTTCGCAGGCGCCGCGCGAGTCGTTTCCTGCAAGGGCGTAAACGGGGCGTTAATCGCCACCGCCGCGAGTTGCATCTCTCGTCGCACCGGCCGCAATCAGACGAGTGTTCGCTCATTCCGGCTTGATGCCGTGGGCGTCGATGAATTTGGTCAAGTTGGCGATCTCGTTCTCGAGCTTTTTCTTCATGACATTGCCCGGCGCGTAACCCGGTTCGATGTCGAGATTGGCGAGGCGTTCGCGCACAAGCGGATTGGAGAGCGTGGTCGAAACCGCCTTGTCCAACTTGGCCTTGACGACACGGGGAATGCCGGCCGGTGCGAAAATGCCGAACCAGAAGCGCAAGTCGACGTCCGCGGTGTTCACGCCGGCTTCGGTGAGCGTGGGAACGTTCGGCAGCACCGGTGAGCGTGCCGCGCTCGTCACGGCGAGCCCCTTGATCTTGCCCGTCTCCACCAGCCCCTTGGCGACCTGGATCGAGGCCATGTTGAGCGCCACGTGCCCGGCGATCACGTCGTTCATGGCGGGCCCGCCACCCTTGTAGGGCACATGAACCGCCTCCATTCCCGTCGCTGCCTTGAGCACTTCGGTGGTCAAATGCGAGACGCTGCCGATGCCGGCCGAGGCGTAATTCATCTTCTGCGGCAGGGTGCGCGAATACGCGATCAGCTCCGCGACCGAGTTGGCTTTCACATTGTTGGCGACCGCCAGAACCAGCGGCGAGGTCGCGACCGCTGCGATCGCGTCGTACTGCTTGATCGGATCGAAGGAGGTCTTTTTGTAGAGGGCTTGGCTGATGCCGAGCGCGTTCTCCGCCATCAGGAGCGTATAGCCGTCCGGATCGGACGTCGCGACGTAGTTCCAAGCGATGTAGCCGCCGGCGCCAGGCTTGTTCTCGATGAGCACGGACTGGCCCAGCGCCTCGCCCAGCTCTTGCGTGATCTGGCGGGCAAAGGTGTCCGTTGCGCCGCCGGGGGCAAACGCCACCACCAGCCGGATCGGCCGATCGGGATAGGACGACGGGCTCTGCGCCTGCGCCAGCGCCGCGGCGCCGAGCACGGCGCATAACACCGAGCACCAGCGCAACCGATTACGCATTTTCGCCTCCCGCGTTCGAATCGGGGCACCAGCCCGTGGTGCGACTGCGGCGCGCCGACATCACGCGCCTCGCGCAGCGTAAAGCACGCGCGCGGCAACCGCAAAGCGCGGCTTTTCAAGAGCCGCGCATTCGCGTTATCCTGCGGCCTCGGGGCTCCCCAGCGCGGGCGTAGTTCAGTGGTAGAACGACAGCTTCCCAAGACTTGATTATCTTCGCCCCGCTTCTCGCCTTCGCACTACGGCTTCTGCGAGATGATCTTCGGTCTCGTGCGGAAGGTTATCGTTTAGTTCGCCGAGCGGCGGCGGTAATCGCCCCATCATTGTCCGCCTCCGCAGCGAATCGCATCTGAACGAGCGAATCACTCCGCGCGGGAACCATCAACGACTTTTGCAACAAAATCTGCCAAAAGCCGACCATAGGCCCTAGCTGGCACTTGCTGCACGTCGAATATCGCTCTGTGAGCGTTCGCGAGACAAATTGGCACCTACCGTCTCAATCTGCCTGATGAGCTCTCGACTGGAAGTATCCAGCGCCGATCCTTCGCGGAATATCACCGCGATATCGCGGCTCAGAGCAGGCACGGTTAGCCGCGGGGATCGCTCCCTTTGTTCGCGTACCGAGTATCGCGGCGCATGACATCTCGCGGGCTCTGGATGGCGGGGCACTCGGCGTCATTGCGCCCCACATTCATTCGGTACAAGATGCGGAGTCTGTTATGCGCGCTGCGAAGTTTGCTCCGCTCGGTGAGAGGTCAATCGCTGGCGGACTGCCGCACCTACGGTTCCGAACCTTCTCGGCAACCGAAA
>VAZQ01000638.1:2440-2914 GCA_005883115.1 Alphaproteobacteria bacterium
TCGATCTGTTGCTGATCGGTACGAACGATCTGTGTTCATCGCTGGGCATTCCGGGTCAGCTCGACCACGAGAAGGTTCGAAGTGCCTACGCCAAAGCGATCGAAGCATGCCGCAGACACGGAAAGCACCTGGGAGTCGGAGGGTTAAGCTCCCAGCCGAGTCTCACTGCCGAGTTCGTCAAAATGGGCGCCCGATACGTCTCCACAGGAACGGATCTAGCCTTTCTTCTCGGCGCCGCGACTGCGAAAGCAAAACAAGTCCGCGAATATTGAAGCGTAATTGGAAATTCCGTCTGGTCTTTGGTCGCCGCATAACGCGGACCGGGCCTCGATGGATTGCGCCATACCCCTGTTCGATATCCTGCGTGTGACCGAGGACTCCGTTAGCCCCGGCAACGAAGCGCGTCGCCAACCAGAGCGAATGCCGCCGATGACCGGCGCCGGCTCGCATAAAAGAGGTGATATCCGGAATAGG
>VAZQ01000335.1:0-8224 GCA_005883115.1 Alphaproteobacteria bacterium
CCAATGACCTCCTTTTCGAGGTGCAAGACGGTGTTGGCCGCACCACATTCAACCGTCCGCAGGCGCGCAATGCCTTCACCTTCGCGATGTACGAGCGGCTTGCGGAGGTATGCGAGCAGGCGAACAAAGACCGCTCGATCAAGGTGCTCGTATTCCAGGGTGCCGGCGACAAAGCCTTCGCATCAGGCACCGACATCAATCAGTTCCGCGCCTTCAAGACGCCCGAGCATGCGATCGAATACGAATCGCGCATCGATCGCGTGCTGACCACGCTCGAGCAGTGCCGCGTGCCCACCATCGCCGCGATCAGCGGCGCCTGCACCGGCGGCGGTGCTGGCATTGCCGCTTGCTGCGATCTGCGCATCGGTACGAAGACGACAAGAATGGGATTTCCAATCGCTCGCACGCTCGGCAATTGCCTTTCCATGTCGAGCCTCAGCCGGCTCACTGCGCTGGTTGGACCCGCGCGCGTGAAGGACCTGATATTCACCGCCCGGCTCATCGGCGCCGAGGAGGCGGCAAGCGTCGGCCTTCTCAATGAAATCGTCGAGGACCTTTCGGTCCTGCAGCGGCGGGTTGATGAGCTTGCGGTGCTGATCGCCGGCAACGCGCCGCTAACGCTCAACGCCACGAAGCAGGCGCTTGCGCGCCTGCAGCGCCGGCTCTCGCGCGAGGAAGGCGAAGACCTTATCCTTATGTGTTATATGAGCCGGGACTTCCGCGAAGGATTGGATGCCTTCCTCAACAAGCGTCAGCCCCAATGGGCGGGCGAATAGGCTCCGACTAGCAAAACAGGATTGTCCGATGGGTCCGTTGACCGGCTTGAAGGTAATTGATTTGACGCACGTCATGGCGGGCCCGACCTGCACGCTGATGCTCGCGGACATGGGTGCCGAAGTCATCAAGGTCGAAAAGACGCCCAGCGGCGATGACAGCCGCCACATGATCCCGCCGAAGCTCGGCGACGAGACTGCGGCATTTCTGATGATGAACCGCAACAAACGCGGCATCGTGCTCGACCTCAAGACAGAGGGCGGAAAGACGATTCTGCGGCGGCTGATCGCGACTGCAGATGTGCTGGTCGAAAATTTCGCGCCGGGGGTGATGGAGCGACTTGGATTCCGTTATGAGGATCTGCGCAAGGATTCTCCCTCGTTGATTTACTGCTCGCTGTCCGGGTTCGGCCGTACCGGCCCTTACAAGCACCGGCGCGGCTTTGACCTCGTTGCGCAAGCAATGAGCGGCATCATGAGCTTTACCGGCGAAAGCCCGTATGGGGCGCCGGTAAAATGCGGGGCGCCGCTATCGGACATCACTGCGGGGATATTGGCAGCGACGGGAATCCTGGCCGCCTATGTGCATCGACTGAAAACTGGGCAAGGGCAGTGGGTGGAGACCTCGCTGTTCGAGGCCGCGCTGGTGCAGACCTACTGGCAGTCGGCAATTGCACTGGCGACCGGGGTAGCTCCGCGCGCCATGGGGTCGGCGCACCCGCTCAACGCCCCCTACCAAGCTTTTGAAACGTCGGACGGATGGATCGTCGTCGGGGGTGCCAATCAGAAGAATTGGCTGCGCATGCTCGAGGCCTTGAACGCGCCGGAACTCGCGGGCGATCCGCGGTTTAAGTCTGGGGCCGATCGAATGGCTCATCTCAAGGAGCTCGAGACGGAACTCGCGAAACGATTCCGCACCAGACCAGCGAAATACTGGCTCGATGCGCTCGAGGACAAGGGCGTTCCCTGTGGTCCGGTCAACGACATGCTGCAGGCGCTCGCGGATCCGCAGACGCTCGCCCGCCAAATGGTCGTCGAGGTTGAACATTCGGCGCTCGGTGCGGTCAAGACGCTTGGGCTTCCGGTGAAATTCTCGGCTACGCCGGGAAAAGTGCGCACCGGCGCGCCGCTCTACGGCGAGCATACGCGTGAGGTGTTGTACGCATGCGGATTCGACGACCAGCAGATCGAGCGTTTCGAGAAGGAGGGGGCGATCGTCACATCGGCGCCGCGACCTGCTTGCCAACAGGTGGCCTGATGCCCTCACGCACAAAAAAGACCAGGAGGAAACATGAGCGCAGCCGCAAGATCGACAATCCTGACCGCCGGCGCGATTGCCGTGCTGTTTGCCGCTCCCGCGGCTGCCGAATGGCGGCCGAGCAAGCCCATTGAGTTCGTCGCGACCGCTGGGCCTGGCGGCGGTACGGACAACCTCGCTCGCACGGTTCAGAGCATCATCGTCAAATACAAACTGACCGATCAGCCGGTCGTGGTCGTCAACAAAGGGGGCGGCAGCGGGGCCGAAGGATACACTTACGCCAAGGCGTCGGCGGGCGACCCCTATAGGGTCATTTTCGGCACATCGAATGCGTGGCAGCAGCCTATGGTCTCCCGGGTCGCCTTCAAACACACCGACCTGACCCCGATCGCAGCGATGGCGCAGGACGAGTTCCTGCTCTGGGTGAAGCAGGACGCACCTTACAAGAGCGTTGGCGAATACCTCAAAGCTGCGGCGGCGAAGCCCGGCGAATTCAAGATGGGCGGCGCGCAATCGAAGGATACGGACGAAGTTCTCACCCGCATGATCGAAAAGGCCGCGAACGTGAAACTTACCTACATTCCGTTCAAGAGCGGCGCTGAAACGGCGGTGCAGCTCGCCGGCGGCCACATCGACTCGCATGTCAACAATCCGAACGAAAGCCTTGGGCAATGGCGCGGCGGCACGCAACGGCCGCTGTGCGCGTTTAGTCCGCAACGGCTGCCGAAGGGCCCGAATGTCACCGCAACGCAAGGCTGGCACGACATTCCCACCTGCGTCGAATCCGGTTTGAACATCCCGCAATTCCAGCAGCCGCGTACGGTGTGGCTGCCCGGCAAAGTCACGGCGGATCAGCTGGCCTTCTACGTCGACTTGATGCGGAAGGTGCAAAATACGCCGGAGTGGAAGGAGTACATCGAGCGCACGTCACAAACCGATACTTTCTTGACCGGAGCTGAGTTCGAGAAGTTCATGAACGAGGATATCGAGCACGTGCGCAAGATTGCCGCCGAGCAAGGATGGCTCGTCAATTGACGGCGAGCGCTGATGATCTCGCGACGCGCTCTGGAATTGACGACAGCGACACTGACCGGAACCTTCGGCGCCGCGGTTGTCATCTCCAGTATCGAGAACGGCATCGGGTGGTCGACCGCAGGCGTTGATGCCGGGACGTTTCCATTCTTGACCGGTCTGATCGTTCTCGTCGCCAGCCTATGGAATCTTGGCCGCGGATGGCTGGAAAATGGGGCTGCGGCAGTCAGTTCGTCCGACCTGCGGCACCTGATCGCGCTATTCGCTCCAGCGGCCGTGTTCGTTGCCGCAATCCCCCTGATCGGCGTGTATGTGGCCTCGGGCTGCTACATATTGGGAACGCTGGCCCTGCTGCACCGGTTCTCCTTGCCACGCTCGCTGCTCATCGCGGCGGCCACGCCCGTTGCGCTCTACCTGGTGTTCGAACGCATGTTCCAGGTGTCGCTACCGCATGGCGCACTGGCGGACGTGCTCGGGTTCTGACGAGGACGCGATGGACAACGTCGAATCCTTGCTGCACGGGTTTACCATCGCGATCACACTGCCGCATTTGGCGTTGATGCTCGTCGGTGTGCTACTCGGCATCTTGGTTGGCGTACTGCCGGGCCTGGGCGCTCCTAATGGGGTTTCGCTGCTCCTGCCATTGACGTTTGGCATGCAGCCAGTTTCTGCGATCATCCTTCTGTCCAGCATGTACTGGGGCGCGCTGTTCGGCGGCTCGGTCACTTCGATTCTGTTCAACATTCCCGGAGAGCCGTCCTCGGTTGCGACGACCTTCGACGGTTATCCGATGGCGCGCGACGGCCGAGCGACCACGGCGCTGGCGACTGCGTTCGGATCGGCGGCCTTCGGCGCGCTTGTCGGCGTTGTGCTGATCACGTTTCTCGCCGCCTGGGTCGCCCAAGTGGCTCTCGCGTTTGGGCCGCCGGAATATTTCGCCGTCTATTTTCTCGCCTTTGCGAGCTTTGTCGGTATGGGAGGCGCTCCGCCGCCCAAGACCGTAGTCTCGCTCGCCGCCGGCTTTGCAATCGCTGCCATCGGCATCGATACGGTCTCCGGTAGCGTGCGGCTTACGATGGGCATCGACGAACTGGTGAAAGGGATAAGCTTTGTCGTTGCCGTCATGGGTCTGTTCGGGATCGGTGAATTGCTGCTGGCCGTCGAGGAGGAAGTTCAGGCCAAAGCGGTATCCTCACGGATCGACTGGCGGGAGGTCTTTCGCACGCTTCTCGACCTTCCGCGTCATGGCTGGGCACTGCTGCGCAGCGCGGCGATCGGTTGCTGGATGGGGATCACGCCGGGCGGGCCGACGGCGGCCTCGTTCATGAGCTACGGCATCGCCAAACGATTCTCGCCGCGCAGCGCGCGCTTTGGCCAGGGCGAGGCGGAAGGCATCATTTCGCCGGAGACAGCCGATCATGCGGCGGGAACAAGCGCGCTCTTGCCGATGCTGTCGCTCGGCATCCCGGGTTCGGCCACCGCGGCGGTGATGATGGGCGGTCTGATGATATGGGGTCTCAATCCGGGGCCGATGCTGTTCATCGAGCAGAAGGATTTCGTGTGGGGGCTGATCGCATCGATGTATGTCGGAAACATTGTCGCGGTGGTGCTGGTGCTGCTGACCGTACCCATTTTCGCCGCCTTGATGCGAATTCCCTTCTTCATCATCGCACCCCTGATCTTCATCATCTGCACGGTCGGCGCCTATTCCGTATCCAATTCTTATCTCGACGTCGTGCTGATGCTTGGGTTCGGAATTGTCGGATACCTGTTCAAGAAGCTCTCATATCCGCTCGCTCCGCTTGTGCTCGCGATTGTCATCGGGGACAAGGCGGAGGATGCGTTCCGACAGGCAATGCTGATGTCGAAGGGTTCGCTTGCGATCTTCTTCAGCAATGCGCTCGTGACGACGCTGGTGCTGGCGGGGATTGCCCTGCTGCTGTTGCCGCTCGTTCTGCAGGTCGCGCATATGCACACGACGACTAAGCCGGTATTGGATTGAGGCGAAGCGCCCGGAGGGGCAGCCATGGATGTCGGGAGTCGTGACGGCAAGCCGGTGATCGCCCTCGCCATGGGCGATCCCGCTGGCATCAGCCCTGAGCTGACGGCGAAAGTCGTCGCGCTCGATGACGTGCGCGACGCTGCCCGATTGGTGGTGGTGGGCGATCGGCGGGTCTTCGATGAAGGGGCGCGAATTGCTAGGGTCAAAACCGATATTAAAACGGTCGTACCGGATCCAGCTGTCGCACCGAACGATAAAGAGCACTTCTTCATCGATTTCGGTAATCTGGACCCCACCTCCGTCAGCCGAGGCGTTGCGGCCCGGCGAGGCGGCGAATTCGCACTCGAGAATTACCGCCATGCCCTTGGCCTGGCGCGTGATGGGCGCGCTGATGCGGTGTGCTTTACCCCATTCAACAAAAAGGCCATGCGGCTTGCGCTACCATCCTATGACGACGAGATCGCCTTTTCGGCAGAAGTGGTCGGACTGGAAAGCCCGGCCAGCGAGTTCAACATCCTCGACAGATTGTGGAATGCGCGGGTGACCTCGCACATTTCTCTCGCGGAGGTCCCTGCCCGGCTGACGAAAGAGAGTATCTCCCGCGCGTTGAGATTGACGGATGCCTGCATGCGCAGCGCCGGCTTCGCGCGTCCGAGGATCGCGGTTGCCGGGCTCAATCCGCACGCCGGCGACGGCGGCAATTTCGGCCGCGAGGAGATCGACGTGATTGCGCCGGCGGTGGAGGCAGGCAAGCGGGACGGCATCTGTGTCGAAGGGCCATTCCCGGCCGATACCGTCTTCCTTCGCGCCAAAAGCGGCGCGTTCGATGCAGTCCTCACCATGTACCACGACCAGGGCCAAATCGCGATGAAGCTGATGGGTTTCGATCGTGGCGTGACGCTCCTCGGCGGTTTCCCCTTTCCGATCTGCACGCCGGCGCATGGCACGGCTTACGATATCGCCGGCCAAGGAACTGCATCGGTCGGAGCCACCCGAGCTGCGCTGTTGCTCGCGGCTGAGATGGCCATGCGGAAAGCGAGACGAAGCCTTGTCAGCGCTGCGAACGAGCGGAGGCCTGGCGCGGTGGCCGCTCGCGGGCGGGGTCAATAATGAATCAATTGGATGTCAATGGCCGCAATGCCGTCGTGACGGGTGGCGCCTCGGGATTGGGGTTTGCGATAGCCGAACGCCTTGTCGCATCGGGAGCCAAAGTTGTGATCTGGGATCTCGATAGCGAGGCCGGCGAGGCAGCCGGGAATAAGCTCGGCGTCTCGAGCATCGCCGCCGATGTGAGCGATCCGGCCTCGGTGGGGGGCGCGCTGCAGAAGACGCTCAGGATTATCTCGGCGATCGACATATTCATCAACAACGCCGGGATCAGCGGACCCAACGCCAAGCTGTGGGAGTATCCGGTCGAGGACTGGAAGAAAATATTCGCGGTCAACGTCGAGGGGACGTTCTATTGTTGCCGGGCGGTCGTGCCGCTGATGCGCGAGCGAAATTACGGCCGGATCGTCAACATTGCCTCCGTTGCAGGGAAGGACGGGAACCCGAATGCGTCCGCCTACAGCGCCAGCAAGGCCGCCGTGATTGCCCTTACGAAATCCCTCGGCAAGGAACTGGCCGATACTTCAGTGCGCGTAAACTGCGTCACGCCAGCCGCGGTACGAACCCCGCTGTTCGCGCAAATGACGCAGGCGCACATCGACTACATGCTGTCCAAGATCCCGCTGGGAAGACTCGGAGAGCCGCAGGAAGTCGCCGCGCTCGTGGCTTGGCTGGCATCGGAAGAATGCTCGTTCAGCACTGGCGCGGTCTTCGATCTCTCCGGCGGCCGATCGACATACTGAACCGGAGGGCGGCGTGCCAATCGACGTTCATGCCCATTACGTCCCACCGCAGCTGATCGACGCGATCGTTGCCAGCGGCCAGGAGATCGGCGTTCGCGTCGTTAAATCGAACGGCGCGCCGCCGGCGCTGCATTTTGATTACGGGTTCAAGGTGCGGCCGTTCTTTCCGCGCCTGATCGAGCCCGTCGCCGAGCGGCGCGCCTGGCTCGACGCGCAAGGCATCGAGCGACAGATCGTCGGCACCTGGCCGGACATCTTCGGTTACGGCCTTGCCGCCGATGCCTGTATCGCGTGGCATCGAATGCTCAACGATACGCTGGCGGCGTGGTGCGCTGATAATTCAGATCGCTTCGCGTGGATCGCCTCTGTTCCGCTCACGCGAGCAGAGGCCGCGGCGGAAGAGGCCGAGCGCGCCGTCGCGCTCGGCGCGTGTGGCGTGATCGTCTCCGCCAACGTCGAGAACGTCAACTTGGGCGAGCTGCCGCTCGACCCATTCTGGCGCAAGGCCGAAGCGCTCCCATTGCCCGTTCTGGTCCATCCGGTCCTGGTCGGCTCGGCGCCGCGCGCCGCCAAATTCGCCCTCGCGCAGATTGCGCAGTACACCTTCGACACCACGCTCGGGGTCGGCTCGCTGTTAATGTCCGGTGTGCTCGACCGTTTTCCCGGCCTCAAGCTGGTGCTCGCGCACGGCGGAGGCGCTTACCCCTATCTCGCCGGCCGTTTCGACATCATGCATCGGCGCATGGATCGCGCTGCCCAAGGTGACGTCGCGGCCAAGGCGCCGTCCGCCTATGCCGCACACATGGCCTATGACAGCATCGTGCATGCGCCCAAGGCGTTGCGGTTTCTCATCGACGTAGTCGGACTTGATAATGTCCTGCTCGGGACTGATTATGCTTTCCCGCCGGCCGACATGGAGCCGCTCGCACTGCTGCAATCGGCGCAATTGTCCGCTGCAGAGATCGAGGCGATTGCCGATGCAAATCCGCGCCGTCTGTTCGCGCGCCTGCGCTGAGCGATGATGTTGCGCGACGTCGGGGATACGGCCCCCAATAGCAAGAGCGATGGCCGGCGGGGCTGGGTCGGCCGCTCGATTCGGCGTGTCGAGGATCCGGCGCTGGTCGCGGGACATGGCCGGTTCACCGGGAATCTGCCCGCGGCGCGCCACGTGCGATTCGTGCGGAGCTCCGTCGCTTCAGGACGCATCGTCAGGATCGCAGCACCCGAGGGTGCCATGGTGCTCACCGCCGCGGAGCTCGAATCGGTAAAGCCGATCCGGCCAATGCTGCACCGGTTCAACTATGTACCG
>VAZQ01000335.1:8240-8842 GCA_005883115.1 Alphaproteobacteria bacterium
GCTTGCGGCGGTTGTGGCCTCAAGCAGGGATGAGGCGGAGGACATTGCCGACCTCGTCGAGGTCGAGATCGAAGAGACGCCAGCGATCGTCGGCACCGATGCGGCGCTCGCGCCGGGCGCGGCGCTCGTTCACGCGGAAGCAGCGGGAAATATCGCTGTCGAAGGTCGCGTGCAGACACCGGGATTCGAGAGCCAAGTGGCGCGAGCGTATCGCCTGATCAAGGTCGAGATCCGATCGCACCGGCAGAACGCGCTGCCGCTCGAGCCGCGGGCGGGGCATGCAGCGTGGGATACCGCGACCGCACGCGTCACGCTCACTTGCGCGACCCAGATGCCGCACGCGACACGGACGATCATTGCCGATCTCATCGAAATGCCGGAATCGGATCTGCGGGTGATCGCGCCCGATGTCGGCGGCGGCTTCGGGCAGAAAATGTCGCTGGCCGCGGAATTCGTGGTCGTGACCTGGCTCGCGCGCACGCTAAAGACGTCTGTCGCATGGGTGGAGGACCGCCGCGAGAATCTCATTGCCTGCTTCCATAGTCGCGACCAATCGATCTCGCTCAAGGGCGCGTTCGACCGCGACGCCAAGGTGATCGGCT
>VAZQ01000335.1:8916-9618 GCA_005883115.1 Alphaproteobacteria bacterium
ATGGCCATGGCCGAGCTGCCCGGCCGCTATGACGTGCGCGAATATTCCTGCATCGCCCGCGGAGTCTTGACCAACACCTGTCCGATGGCCCCTTACCGCGGCGTCTCGCGTCCGGTGATCACGTTTGCGGTCGAGCGGTTGATGGACAAGGCGGCGGCGGCTTTCGGTCTCGACCCGATCGAGATGCGTCGCCGCAACTTGATCAAGACCTTTCCTCATACCTCGGTGACGGGTCTCGTCCTCGACGACGCAAGCTATATCGAAACGATGGAAGCGGCGGTCAAAGCCCTCGGCGTGCCGGGGTTCCGCGCCCGCCAAGCGAAGGCGCGTGCCGAAGGGCGCTACTTCGGTCTGGGCGTGGCGACGTTTTGCGAACGCACTGGCTATGGCTCCCAGGCATTCGCCGCGCGCGGCATGGAGGTGACGCCCGGCTGGGAAACGGTCGACGTGAGCATGGACCCGTCCGGGTTCGTCGAGGCGCGCATCGGTGCATCCCCGCACGGTCAGGGTCTGCGCACTACCTTGTCGCAGATTATCGCCGACGAACTCGGCACTTCGCCGGAACGCATCAAGATCGTGCACGGCGATACCGACCGCACGCCGTACGGCTGGGGCACATTTGCCAGCCGCTCGCTCGTGATCGCCGGCGGGGCGAGCCTCCTGGCGGCGCGCAAGGTGCGGGCCAAGCTCACGCAGATGGCG
>VAZQ01000335.1:9706-10271 GCA_005883115.1 Alphaproteobacteria bacterium
AGGCGCATCGGTTCAAGGGCGAGATTGCGCCCGGCATTGCCGAGAGCGCCACGTATGATCCGCTCGGCACTTTTTCCAATGCGTGTCACGTCGCCGTGGTCGAGGTGGATCCCGAGACCGGGCGCGTGCGAGTCGAAAAATTTTTGGTTGCCGAGGACGCCGGGCGCCTGATCAATCCCATGATCGTCGATGGACAAATCCACGGCGGCGTGGCGCAGGGCATCGCCAACGCGTTGTTCGAGGAGATCATCTATGACGAAAGCGGCAATATTCTCACCGCCAGCCTTGCAGATTATCTGCCGCCGACGGCGTGGGAAATCCCGGACATCGAAATCCATCATCTGGCGACGCTGACGCAAGCCTCCGTCACGAGGGCCAAGGGGTTGGGTGAGGGCGGCGCAATCGGCGCGCCTGCAGCGGTCGTCAACGCTATCAACGATGCGCTGGCGCCGTTCGGCGTCTTGATCGATGAGTTTCCGGCAACCCCGCAGCGCGTCCATGCGGCGCTGCGCGCCGCCGGCGCGCTGGACAGGACGCAGGGCGAATAGGACGATCCGCTGCCCTG
>VAZQ01000335.1:10318-11075 GCA_005883115.1 Alphaproteobacteria bacterium
CCGTCCGTTGGTGATGGGCCGCGGCGCGTTCGCCGCCGACATCACCTTCCCGCACATCCTGCACATGCGTGTTGTGCGTTCTGACCACGCACATGGCCGCATCGTCTCAATCGACGCCACTGCTGCGCTGGCGCTGCCCGGCGTCACGGCGGTGTGGACGTCGGCCGACGTCGCCGAAATTCCTCCTATCGATTTCCGCCTGAGTCGCATCGAAGGCTTGGCACCCTATCGCCAGCCGATCCTAGCGCGTGAGCGCGTGCGCTATGTCGGCGAGCCGGTGGCCGTGGTGTTTGCCACCGACCCGTATGTGGCGGAGGATGCCGCCGAGCTCGTCGCGACCGAGATCGAAGATCTCCCAATCGTGCTCGACGCGAGCGCAGCGCCGGGCGAATTCGAGCCCGGCCGTTCGACCGAGCCGGCCATAGTGGAAAAATCCTATGGCGACGTCGCGGCAGCGTTTCGAAATGCTCCAGTCATAGTCGAGCTCGATCTCGCCATCGGACGCCATTCCGGCGTTCCCTTGGAGACCCGCGGCGCAATCGCAAGCTACGACGCCGCCCGCGACCTGCTGGAGCTCTATGGCGCTGCCAAAGTGCCGCACTGGAACCGCGACAATATCGCCCGCATGCTCCGCCGTAGCCCGTCGAGCGTGCATCTCGTCGAAGGCCATGTGGGCGGCGGATTCGGAATTCGCGGCGAGCTTTATCCCGAGGACGTATTGGTGTGTCTCGCCGCGCTGCGACTCGGCCGGCCGGTG
>VAZQ01000335.1:11084-17688 GCA_005883115.1 Alphaproteobacteria bacterium
GCCGCCAATCATTCCCGTCAGCAGCGCCACAAAGTGCGCGCGGCGGTCGACGCCGAGGGCCGCCTCCTCGCGATGGATGACGAATTCTTCCACGATCAGGGCGGCTACGTGCGCACCCACGCGGCCACGGTCCCTGACCTTGCCGCCGCCATGTTGCCCGGGCCCTATCGCGTGCCGACCTATCGGGCCATCGGGCGCATGCGGCTCACAAACAAGACGCCGTGTGGCACCTATCGTGCGCCGGGACGGTTTGAAAGCACGTTCGTGCGCGAGCGCCTGATGGACGCGATCGCGGTGCGGCTTTCGATGGATCGCGTCGAAGTGCGCCGGCGCAACCTGATCGGCAAAGACGAGATGCCGCACCGCCGCCCGCTGGCCACTCTCGGCACCGAGATCGTGCTGGATTCCGGCGATTATGCCGGTCTGCTCGACAAAGCGTTGGCGGCGGCCAAATGGGGCGATCTGCAGGATGAACTCAAGCGCCGGCGTAGCGTCGGCGAGTGCATTGGCGCGGGCCTTGCGCTTTTGTTCGACGGCGTGCGGGTGTCGGTCGATAGCTCGGGCATGGTGGAAGTGGTGACCGGCGCGGCTTCGCTCGGCCAAGGCATCGAGACGGTGGTGGCACAGATTTGCGCCGATGCGCTCGGCGTGGACTACCGATCCGTGCGGGTCGTGCACGGCCGCACCGACCGCATTGCGTTCGGGATGGGGGCCTTCGCGTCCCGCGCCACGGTGATGACCGGAGAGGCGACGCGGCGCGCCGCGGCGGAGGTGCGCGCCAAGGCGATCGAGGTCGCCGCCGAACTCATGCAGCAAGACGCCGGCGCGCTCGCGGTCGTCGGTGGCCGCGTGGTGCGCAGCGGTACCGATGGTCCCTCGATCACGCTGGGCGAGGTCGCCAAGGCGTTGGAGCCGACATCGAAGATGCTCGGCGAGCGGCCACCCGGCCTTTCCGCCGATGGCTGGTTCTTCAGCGATCATATGACCTACCCGTATGGCGTGCACGTCGCCGTGGCCAAGGTCGATCGCGAGACCTGCGGGGTGACGGTCGAGCGTTATATTCTCGCTTACGACATCGGCCGGGCGGTCAATCCGATGCTCGTCGAAGGGCAGCTCGCCGGCGGGTTCGCGCAGGGAATAGGCGGCGCGCTGTTCGAGGAATTTCTCTACGATGATCGAGGCGAGCCTCTGTCCGTCAACTTCGCCGATTACCTCATGCCGACAGCGCACGAAGTGCCGGCGCTCGACGTGCTGATCAGGGAGGACGCACCGTCGCCGCTCAATCCGCTCGGCTTGAAGGGTGCAGGCGAGGGCGGCGTTAACGCCGTCGGCGCCGCGATCGCCGCAGCTATCGACGATGCACTCGGTCTCCCTGGCGCGATCACCCAGCTGCCAGTGACGCCGCAACGGCTGCGGGAGATTCTCAAACTTGCGGGCACATAATACGCAGCCCCGTCATGCCGGGCTTGACCCGCGAGGGTTCGTATCACTGCGCCGTGATGCCGGCAGCTCTTATGAGCGGCCACCATTTCTCGATCTCGGCTTGGTGGTGCGCGTGGAGCGCCGCCGGCGTGAGCTTTTCGCGCGGCGGGATCTCCAGACCGAGATCGGAGATGCGTCGACGCACTAATGGATCAGCGAGCGTTTCGACGACGGCTCGATTGAGCTTGGCAATGACATCCTGCGGCGTGTTCTTAGGCGCCCAAAGTCCGTGCCACAAAGCAATGTGAAGGCCAGGAACTCCCGCTTCATCGATCGTGGGAATGTCCGGCGCGGCGACCCAGCGGGTCTTGGCGAGAACGGCATAGGCTTTGATCTTGCCGCTGGGCAGATGCGGCAGCGCCGTTGATGCCTCGGTCGGTCTCACATCGACTTGCCCGGAGACCAAGTCGTTCATCGCCGGGCCGCCGCCTCGATAAGGCACGAACTGAAAGCGGGTCCCGGTTTTCTGTTCGAAATCGATGAGACTGACATGACCGGAGCTGCCGAACCCGACGATCGCGGCGGTTGCCTGGCCCGGATTGGCTTTGAGCCACGCAATCAATTCTCGGATGTTGTTGGGCGGAAAAGTCTTCCTTGCCGTTATCAGCAGCGGTGCAATCGGCAGCAGCGACACCGGTTCGAGATCTTTCAACACGTCGTATGCAATCGGATAGATCGCGGGGGCGCCGACATGGGTGGTCCAGTTGCCCATGCTGAGCGTGCGGCCGTCCGGCGCCGCGCGCACGACGCGGCCGATGGCAATCGTTCCAGTGGCGCCCGGCACGTTCTCGATGATGAGCGGCTGGCCGAGCGATACCCGCATCCGCTCGGTGATGATGCGCGCGAGGGTGTCGGTCGGCCCACCTGGTGCAAAGCCGACCATAACCGTGATCGGGCCTGACGGATCTGCCTGCGCGCTCGTTGAGCCCAGCGCGGCAGCAAGCGCGACGGCGATCAACATCCTCATATCGCACCTCGCACCGTGTACGCGCGCGGCGCGTCACACCGAGAGCAGCCGGCGTTGCACCGTCACATCATTAGCGAGATCGGCCATGCGACCATGCCATTGTAGCTGGCCTTTCTCCAGAACATAAGCGCGGTCACAGACGAGCTGGGCGAAATGGATGTTCTGCTCGGACAAGAGCACCGATAATCCTTCTTTCTTGAGCTCGACGATGGTATTGGCCATCTGCTCAACGATTACCGGCGCCACGCCTTCGGACGGTTCATCGAGCAGCACCAGCAGCGGATTCCCCATCAACGTGCGGGCAACCGTGAGCATTTGCTGCTCGCCGCCGCTCATTTGCGCGCCCCGGCGGTCGGGCATCTCGCCCAGGTTGGGAAAGATCGTGAAGAGCTTTTCCGGCACCCATGAGGGCGCGGGCCGCCCGTCCGGATGATGACGGAGCGGCTGGCGGCCGACGTCCAGATTCTCGAGCACGGTCAGATCGGAGAAGATACGCCGATCCTCCGGCACGAAACCAAGCCCCCGGCGCGCGATCTCGAATGGCTTGAGATGGGAGATGTCCTCGCCCAGGAAGCGCACGGTGCCGCTGCGCTGCGGGATCAGGGCCATCAAGGCTTTGAGGGTCGTTGATTTGCCGGCGCCGTTGCGGCCCATGAGCGCGACCACTTCGCCGCGTCCGATATGGAAAGACGGCTCGAACAGAATTTGCGCAGCGCCGTACCACGCCGTGAGCCGCTCCACCTCGAGCATGGCCGCGCTCATACTCGTCCCTCGACGTGTGGCGTAAACGTGCGGCCGGTCCCGAGATAAACCTGCTGCACCTGCGGGTTGTCCCGAATGACCTTGGCATCACCCTCGGCGATCATAACGCCGCGCGCCAGAACGATGATGCGGTCCGCATGGGCGAACACTACGTCCATCGAATGTTCGGTGAACAAGACCGAAATCCGGCGCTCGATCACCAGCCGCTTCACCAAGCCGATCAGATCATTGCGCTCGCGCGGCGCCATGCCGGCGGTCGGTTCGTCCATCAGCAGCAGGCGCGGCTCGTTCGCAAGCGCGATGGCGAGCTCGACGCGCTTCACGTCGCCGTAGGCAAGCTCCTTGCACGCACGCTCGGCCGCGTCTGCCATGCCGACCTGGGCGAGGAGCTCCACAGCCCTCTCGCGATGGCGGGCGGCGAATGCCGCGCCGAAGCGGAAGATCTCGCCATGATGGCTCACCAGCGCCATCTTCAGCGCCATCTGCACGTTCTCGGCAACGGTCATCGAACCGAAGGTGGCTGCGACCTGAAACGTGCGGCCGACGCCGAGGCGCCAGATGTCGCGCGGCTTCCAGCCGGCGATGCTGCGACCGGCAAACTCGATGTCGCCGGCGTCAGGCGCGAGCTGCCCGTTGATCATGTTGAAGCAGGTCGATTTACCCGCCCCATTCGGGCCGATGAGCGCCAGGAATTCGCCTTCACCGACCTCGAAGCTGACGTTTTCGACGGCGTGCACACCGCCGAAGGCCTTCGATAGGTGGAGGACGCGCAGCACGCTCATGCGGGCTTTCTCCGTGCCGCCATTCGCTTGCTCAGTGCGCCGACGATCCCCCCGGGGAAGACCAGCACCAGCAGCAGGATCACCGCACCGAGCAGGCCGCGCCAGAACGTGGTTTGGCGCATGACGTTGTCCTGCAGCACCGTGAACACGGCGGCGCCGACGCTCGGCCCAGCGAGAGTCTGAATGCCGCCCAAGAGCACCATGACCATGGCGTCGATCGAGCGCGAGACCCAGGCCACGTCGGGTGAGATCGTGCCTTTGGCAAAGGCGAAGGCGCCGCCGGCGATGCCGGCAAACGCGCCCGCGATGGCAAAGGCGATCCAGTGCACGCGCTTGACGTTGATCCCGATCGATTCCGCGCGTAATGCCGAATCGCGCCCGGCCCGTATGGCGTAGCCGAACGGCGCGAACAGGAAACATCGCAAGAGAAGGACACCCGCGACGACAAGCGCAAGGGTCAAGAGATAGAAGGCGGGGCGGGTGTCGAAGGGCGGCTGCGGCCAAATGCCGAGAATGCCATTCGAGCCGCCGGTGACCTCCTCCCACTGAAACAGGATCGACCACACGATCTGCGCAAACGCGAGCGTCAGCATCGCCAGATAGACGCCGGAGAGCCGCACCGCGAACCAGCCGAACAGCAGCGCGCCCATGAGCGCCGCAAGCGGTGCCGCGATGAGCGCGACCGGGGTCGCTACGGCGAGAAATTTCACCATCAGCGCCGCGCCGTAGGCGCCAAGCCCGAAATAGGCGGCGTGGCCGAACGAGTGCATGCCGCCCGGTCCCATGATGAAATGGAGCGAGGTGGCGAACAGGATCGCGATCAGCACGTCGATCCCGAGCACGAGCGCATACGGCGAGGCCTTGTCCGCGAGCGGCAGCAGCAGAAGGCCGATGAGCAGCGCGGCCGACGCCGCCTTGAGCGGCCAGGTCGCGGGCCGGATCGGGTCATCGATCTCGGCGGGATTGCGCACCGCGCCTTGCGGACGGCCGAGTAGCCCGTAAGGGCGCGCGATCAGCACGATCGCCATCACCAGGAATTCTGCCACCAGGGTGAGCTTCGAGAAGTTGACGGCAACGGCGCCGAAATGAACGAGACCGATCCCGATGCACAGCGCCTTCACCTCGGCGATGATGACGGCAGCGAGGAAGGCGCCGGTGATCGACCCCATACCGCCGACCACCACAACGACGAAGGCATCGCTGATCACGACCAGGTCCAGCCCCAGATTCGCGGGCTCGCGCGCCACCTGCAGCGCGCCGCCGAATCCGGCGAGGAAGGCGCCGAGCGCGAAGACCACCGTGAACAGCATGGCCTGGTTGACGCCGAGCGCACCGACCATCTCGCGGTCCTGCGTGGCCGCGCGGATCAGCCGGCCGAAGCGGGTCTTCGCAAGCATCAGGTGAAGCAGCAGCAGGACGAGCGGACCGATTGCGATCAGAAAAAGGTCATAGCTCGGAAAGTTACGCCCGAGAATTTCCACCGAACCGCGCAACCCTGGAGCGCGCGGACCGAGCAGATCTTCCGGCCCCCACACGTACTGCGCCATGTCGTTGAAAATGAGCACGAGCGCGAATGTGGCGAGCAGTTGGAAAAGCTCCGGTGCCTGATAAATGCGGCGCAGCAGCAGAAGCTCAACCAGCGCCCCGAGTGCAGCCACCACCAACGCCGCGGCGAGAATGCCGCCCCAAAAGCCGAGCCCGCCGACGAGCTTGGTAGCAAACGTCGCCGCCAGATAAAGCCCGAGCATATAGAACGAGCCGTGCGCGATATTGATGATGCGGGTGACGCCGAAAATGAGCGACAAGCCGGCGCCCACGAAAAACAGGCTCGAGGCCGCAGCGAGCCCATTGAGCGCCTGGAACAGGATGGCTTCAAGACTCATCGGAGGAGGAAGCCGCTCGGCTGGCGGTCAATTCCACTTGGTCAATTCTGGTGGCAGTGATCCTGGGCCAAACCAGGAGCCCACAACCCAGCATAAGCGCATTTACGCGTGCGTGCGACGCGCCACGCGCGGCCAACCAGCCGGCCAGCTGACCAGTCGGATCGCCGCGCTCAGTTCATCGCCGCTGCTGGACGCAGCTTCTTCACCTCCTCATCGGGTGGCATGACGCTCGCCCCGTCGACGTATTTGAAATCCGACATCGTTCCCTTGCCATCCTTGAGCGCGATCTTGCCGACGTAGGCACCCATCGTGGCCTGATGGTCGATGGCGCGAAATTCGAATGGTCCCAAGGGGCTGTCGAGCTTGAGCCCCCGGAATGCTGCGACAACTTTGTCGGTGTCGGTCGAGCCGGCCTTCGCGATTCCGGCGGCGAGGGCGTGCACGGTCACATAGCCGACCACCGAGCCGAGCCGTGGATAATCGTTCCAACGCTTCTGATAGGCCGACACGAAGGCCGTATGCGCCGGCGTCTTGATCGCGTCCCAAGGATAGCCGGTAACGATCCATCCGACCGGCGCCTCGTCCTTGAGCGGATCGAGATATTCCGGCTCGCCCGAGAGCAGGCTGACAACGGTGCGATCCTTGAAGCTTCCGCGCGTGGTGCCTTCACGCACGAGCTTTGCAAGGTCTGGCCCGAACAGCACGTTGAAGATGGCATCGGGCTTGGC
>VAZQ01000335.1:17705-20183 GCA_005883115.1 Alphaproteobacteria bacterium
CATCGACCTTGCCGAGCGGCGGGGCTTGCTCGGTCACGAACTCGACATCGGGCTGCGCCTTTTTCAGCATCTCCTTGAACCAGGTCGCAGCCGACTGGCCATATTCGAAATTCGGATAAACCACGGCCCAGCGCTTCTTCTTCGCTGCGATGGCGTCGGGCATCAGCATCGCGACCTGCATGTAGGTCGAGGGCCGCAGGCGGAACGTATACTTGTTCCCGTTCTGCCAGGTGATCTTGTCGGTCAAAGGCTCGGCCGCCAGGAAGAACACCTTCTCCTTGCCCGCGAACTCGGTGACCGCGAGGCCGATATTGGACAGGAAAGTACCGGCGATGATGTTTGTCCCCTCGCGCGTGACGAGCTCGTTGGCAACGCGAACCGCGTCGCCCGGGTTTGCACCATCATCGCGCGAGACAAGTTCAAGCTTTTTGCCGAGGACACCGGACTTGGAGTTGATTTCCTCGACTGCGAACTCCCAGCCCTTCTTGTACGGTTCGAGGAACGCCGGCTGCCCCTTGTAACTATTGAGCTCACCGATCTTCACGGTGTCCTGGGCGATAGCAGGGGTACCGAGACAGACGGCGCTCGCTGTGACGAGCCAAGCGAGCTGGAATCTGGTGCTCATGCGGTGCTCCATGTCCTGGGTTCCGCCCTTTGCGGTCGCGGACAAGTAGTGAGCCGGCATGAAAGGTTGTCAAGGTCGCTTGATGGCGCATTCAATATGCTTTCTCCGTTCGTCCCCAAACACGAAAGCGGGGACCCAGCCTCCGGCACTGGATTTCCGCTTTCGCGGGAATGAACGGAGTTGTGCTGGCTCACCATAAACTGCGGCGTCCACGTCACTTGCGGTCGCGCAGGCGGTCCATCAGCGATTTCTCCTGCCCGCCGTCGATCTCGATCTGGGTGCCGTTGACCATGTGCATCAACGGCGAGGCCAGCATGACGACGAGTGTCGCGACCTCCTCGACCTCGGCGATGCGGCCGAGCGGGATCGAGGCCGGCGCGAGCTTGTCAGCCTCCTCGTAAGGCAAGTTCATATCGCGCGACATTGCCGCGACCAGCCCGGCCCAGCGTTCGGTGCGCACGGGTCCGGGATTCACCGCGCAGAAGCTGATGTTGTGTTTGCCGTATTGGCCGGCGAGCGACATCGTAAGGTTTTGCCCCGCAGCATTCGCTGCGCCCGGCGCGATTTCCCAATATGATGCCTTGACCCCGTCGTTGCCGATCAGATTGACCACGCGGCCGCCGCCCTGTTTGACCATGATCGGCAGCACGTAGCGCAAGCAGCGCACATAGCCCATGAATTTGAGCTGCAGCGACTGCTCCCAATCGGCTTCGGAGAGATGCTCGAGCACGCCGCCGGGCGAGGAGCCGGCATTGTTGACCATGATGTCGATCCGGCCGAGCGCCTTGTGCGCTTGCGCGATGAAGGTTTTGGCATCGGTATCCTTGCTGAGGTCGGCGGGGATCGGCACGATCCGGCGATTCGTTTCGCGTGCGATCTCGGTCGCCGTCTGCTCGAGCGGCTCCTTGCGTCGCGCGCAGATCGCAACGTCGACGCCTTCCCGTGCAAGCGCGCGAGCGATGCCTTTGCCGATGCCGACGCTGCCGCCGGTCACCAGCGCCGTTTTGCCGTCAAGCTGAAGGTCCATGTTTGTCTCCTCATACGATCACGCTCTTAGCGGATTCCGCTCATCCCCGTTTGTGTGCGAGCCAGCGACCCGCTTCCGTGGCGGAAAACAGCTCGGCGAGCGCCGCGTTCACCGCCGCCGGTTCCTCGCTGTTGATGGTGTGGCCCGCACGCGGCACCACCAGAAGCGCGGCGGTCGGAGCCGTGCGTTTGATGAATAGGCTGCCGTCGAGACAGAGATCGTCCTCGTCGCCGACGATCACCAGCAGCGGCACCGAGAACTGCTTGAGCTCGCCCTCCATCTCCCACAGCGTCGGCCGCTTGAGCTGGAGGTTGAGCATGGTGTGGGCGTGACCCTCCGCCGAGTGCTCCGACAGCATGCGCGCGAACTCGCTCCAGCCGCGTGGATCTTTATTCTTGAACGCCTGGCGCATCGGCGCATCGGCGTATTTGGCGGCGGCGGAGACGATGCCTTCGTCGGCGAACATCTTTCCGGTCTCCGCCGCCAGCGCCTTCATGGCCTCGCGCTTGCCCGCGTCCGCGCTCGAGCCCCAGCCGCAGCCGGCGGCGGTCACGGAGAGGCAGCGGCGCGGATAGCGGATGCCGACGTGCAGCGCGGTGTAGCCGCCCATCGAGTGCCCGACCACGTGGGCCTTGTCGATGCCGAGCGCGTCCATCACGGCGATCACGTCGTCGCGGGCGATGTCCTGGGAGTAGCGGGCGGGGTCGGAGGGCACGTCCGATGGCGGATATCCGCGCTGACTATAGGTGACGCAGCGGTGCCGGCGGCAAAAGTGACGCATCTGCGGTTCCCAGCTGCGGTAGTCGCCGGCATATTCATGCACGAA
>VAZQ01000335.1:20229-20499 GCA_005883115.1 Alphaproteobacteria bacterium
GCGGAAATTTTCTCCATTGCGGGCTTTTCGAATGCGCCGGAGCGCGATGCAACTTCGTTTGCGTAGGAACAAAATGCTAGTCGGGACATTGCGCGCCCGCAAGCTGCGCAAAGCCCGCGTCGGATCTCAGCCCTACATGATCGCCTTCGCCGCGTTGCCCACCGCCTCGACCTGATCGCCGGTATCGAGAAAGGCGACGATGCGGCAGGGACAACCCTCGAGGCCTTGATAGCGCCAGGGAAACGCCCCGATCAGCGCGCGCTTGTTGAG
>VAZQ01000639.1 GCA_005883115.1 Alphaproteobacteria bacterium
GGCCATCACAGAATCAATTGGGTCTGGGTTACCAATGCGACGAGCTTTCCTTCTTCCGTTTCCAGGCGCGTTTGCCAGACCTGTGTCCGGCGTCCGCGATGAAGCGGCGTAGCAGTGGCAATGACCGTCGAGCCCTCGTCGGCCGCGCCGAGGAAATTCGTCTTGCTCTCGATCGTGGTTGTGCCATTGGCGCTTGCAGGAAGGTTTACGAGTGTCGCCGCGCCACCGGTCGTGTCCGCCAACGCCATGGCACTGCCGCCATGCATTCTATGACCCAGCGTACAGAGATCAGGACGCACCACCATCCGCGCGATCACTTTGTCAGGCTCGGCGTGCGTGAACGTGATTCCCATCAGCCGCGCCAGCGGGAGCGGGCGCGACTTGATGTTTTCGAGCAGGTTCATGGGCTTTCCCCTATGGGAGCATCACTTCGGGGCACTGGCGGCAATCCGCCCCCTTCCGTAATGGGAAGAGCGGTGCGGCGAGGTGCCCCTGGGCAGGTTGTCCCGGCAGAAGCTCCTGTATACCTTCGGGCAATCACGGTCAGAGAGAATGTGAACAATGGGTCTCTTCCGCAGAAAAGTGCCAATCCACTACATCCGGGTCCATCCGGACAACATCGCAAAAAAGGACTGGATCATTCTACTGGAGGCTGGAACGATCGTCGGCCCATCAGCTGAAAAGCTCCGGGTTGCCTTGGCGACGAAGGAAAAGAAAGTCGTTCGAAAGTACAATATTTTTTTCAAGCCCGAGCACTTCCTCGTGCTCGAAGGATACGATCCGAGAATTCATGCCCTGTATTATTGCCCGCAACTTTACAAATATGACGGCGATAAAACGCTTGTTCCTTTGGAGGGTGAGGAGATTGGAAAATTGGTTGCGCAAGCGGTCCAGAATGGCGTGGTGGAGAAGCAGCCGTGGTACCCGCCTTCGGAAATGCTCCCACGTGCGCCTATCGTCACTGGAAACATGGACATCGATTTCGACCGCATGGTCGTCGATCCTTCTACGGGAAGTCCGGCTCAGACAAACCCATAGTTCGTGGGGCGCAATAAGCGAGGCGCACTGCGCCGTTGCGCAGCGTGATCCGGCCGCGCGATGGGCGCCGAGTCTGTAGGGTCGACGCAGGCCGCGGTGGTCTCATTCCAAAATGAGACTTGGGCTCGGGCGGGCGAGGTACTAGATTCAGGCTATGCGGCCCTGAAGACCTGCCGCTCAAGATATCAAGGCGAGAGACGAGCCATGCAGCCCGAACAAGGTCGACCGACCGTCAACATCGCGCCGAACAACCCGGTATTCGACCTGCCGGTGATCGTCGGCATCGAGGAAGGCCTCTTCGCCAAGGCAGGCCTTGATGTCAGCTTTTCAGCCACCTATGCGGACCGGGAAAAGGATCATGCGCAGACGCCCTTCATGTCGCGTCTCAAGGAGAACCTTTTCGATACCGGTTCCGCCGACAGCTACAATGTCTGCGAATGGGCGAGCATCGATCGCCTGGAGCGCGGCAAGCGCGGCGGCAACATCGCGGCGCTGCGCGCGGCCGTCGCGGCGCAAGCGATCCTCAGCTTCGACGACAAGCTCCAGGTGCCACGCGACTTGTCGGACGTGCCGGTCATGGTGCAGGAGCTCACCGGCTCGCACTATACGACCATACAGATGCTCGAAAGCGCCGTCGGCTCCCAGCACGTCAAAATCCAGAACGGCGGGCTGCCGCAACTGCGCTATGCGGCGCTCAAGGCCGGCGACGCTCGGGCGATCGCAGTGATGGAGCCATTCATCAGCCTCGGTCTCAAGGAAGGCGCGCATATCATCGCGGCTTCCTTCTATCGCGGCGGCGAGGTCATCTCACCCGATCTGACTCCGCAGCAGCGCAAGGCCTATTACGATGCCGAGAACGAGGCGGTCGACCTGATTAACGGCGACTTCTACAAATACGCCCACCACGTCACGGCCCAAGCCAAGGGCGCCTTGAAACCGACGGAACTGCTGCGGGCGTTCGTGCACTACAAGCACGTCGATTATTATGACGAGGCGCTGTTCAACCGCGCCTATGAGTGGATGAAGGCGCGCGGCATGAGCGAAGGCCAGAGCCAGCATGCGGCGCTAGTTGTCGGCTGATTTACCGCCTGATTTCGAAGCAATCTGATGCGCCCGGGCTTTGCACAGGACCGGCGCTCTCCATTAGGCGATTGGCCTACGGCTCCTGATACATTCGCGATGCGGCGGACGTGATCTGCCTCGCCCTCGACCATGTCGGCTTTAGGAGGGTGAAGAAATGTCAGCGTTTCAGGCGTGCGAGCACCCGAACCCCCACAGTGACTTACGCATGTCGGCTGGGTTCGGCTTTTGACGAGATGCAGACTGGGGCTTCGACTCCGTGCGACCCGAAGGTGACGCGATGGAGACTGACCTCGTCGTCA
>VAZQ01000635.1:0-2333 GCA_005883115.1 Alphaproteobacteria bacterium
CCTCGCTCGCGCGACGGAGATCGTCTTTCTCGGCTTTTGTGGGAGTGCACCCCGGTTCGCAATCGCGCTTGAGCCGTCAGTCGCCGAGACTCTCAAGATGCGCGACGAATTCGTCGTCACCGATCTACGCTCGATCGCGGTGCGCGGTCTCGTCGAGGCCGATCATCTGGCTGCGCTCGCCGAAGGCAAGGCGCTGCTCAACTGGCATGGCCGGCATCGCTGTTGCTCGACTTGCGGGGCGGCGACGGTGGTCGTCGAAGGAGGCTGGCGGCGCGATTGCCCCTCCTGCAAGGCTCAGCACTTTCCTCGCACCGACCCCGTCGTCATCATGCTTGCGGTTGAAGGCGAGCGTTGCGTGCTCGGCCGCTCGTATCGCTTTCAAGCCGGCATGTGGTCGTGCCTCGCCGGCTTCGTCGAGCCTGGTGAGGCGATCGAAGACGGCGTGCGGCGGGAGACGCGCGAGGAGGCCGGCATCATTTGCGGGCGCGTGCGCTATTTCGCCTCGCAGCCGTGGCCGTTTCCGACCTCGTTGATGATCGGCTGCCACGCCGAGGCACTCTCACACGACATCGTGGTCGACCGCAGCGAGCTCGACGACGCCCGCTGGTTCGAGCGCGAGGAGGTGGCGAGCATGCTGTTGCGCTGCCATCCCGACGGCTTGAACACGCCGCCGAGCATGGCGATCGCCTACCACATTATCCGCGCCTGGGTGGAGGAAGAGGTTGAGTTCGCCTAACGCCCCGAGGCGCCAATCGAATAAGGGTTGCCGTAGAATAGTTTTCTAGATACACCGCGAAACGCGCGCAGGCCTAAGACATCATTCTCCTGCGGCGCGCCCCGAATACTTTTATTTCCCCGGCACGGGATCGGCCCGATGGATGCCATCGACCGCAAGATTCTCGGCCTCCTCCAGGAGGATGCCTCCCGCTCCGTCGCCGAGATCGGCAATCTGGTGGGCCTGTCCTCGACGCCCTGTTGGAAGCGCATCCAGCGGCTCGAAGCCGAGGGGGTAATCGAGCGCCGCGTCGCGCTCGTCGATCAGGACAAGCTCGGGCTTGGGGTCACCGTCTTCGTCTCAGTCGAGACCGGCGACCATTCGCAGCAATGGCTCGATCGGTTCGCCACCGTGGTCGGCGCGATGCCCGAGGTGATGGAGTTTTACCGCATGGCTGGCGACGTCGATTATATGTTGCGCGTGGTCGTGCCCGACATCGCCGGCTACGACGCGTTTTACAAGCGGCTGATTGCAGCGGTGCCGCTCAAAAATGTCACGTCGCGCTTCGCCATGGAAAAGATCAAGGCAACGACGGCGCTGCCGATCCCTTGACCCGCACGGCAGGGACCGACGCTGCGCGACCAGCCACGCACGACGCTAGGATCTTCCACTTTCGGAGAGAGTATAGAGAACTGTGCGTGAAACTGATGCCGTAATTCTCCGACCTCGTGCCTTTCCAGAGCTACAAATGTAACCAACAGAAAAAGCGGTTGTTAACGAAGCGGTGTAGGAAAAAATCTATCGTTAACGACGCTGCATTTCACCCGGATTGCCGCGGTTTTAGCCGCCGATATTAACCTCGCTGCAACAGGCTGGCGGCTAGCGTGCAACCCGGTTCCGGATCGGCCGGGCAACAACGGCTCAAGCGGAACTCAGAGTGCCAGCTGTGAACCGTGGAGGCCGCAATGACCAATCTCGTGAAGCGTTTCTTGCAGGATCAGTCCGGCGCGACCGCCGTCGAATACGGCCTCGTCGCCGCTGGCATTTCGGTCGCCATCATCGCCGTCATGCAGGGTCTGGGCTCGAAGCTCAGTTCCGCGTTCGTCCAGGGCGCGCTCAAGTAATTTTGCCGCTCGGCCGGGCCCTGCGCATCGCGCTAACCGAACCGCAAGGTATCGCCAGCTAGGATTTGCCCGCTAGGCGGACAGCATCTGCCCTCATACGGCGCAAGCTGGACTCTAAAGGATGTAGCTCGGGCTTCCCGCTTTCACCGCAATGGGCGGCGGAGCAAGTGCACTCGCGCACCACGCCAACATGATCATGCTTGCCGACGCCATCCGCCTGATGCTGTTCCCGGCGCTGATGGCCTTCGCCGCCTCCAGCGATCTTTTGACCATGACCATCTCCAATCGGGTGTCGCTGATCCTTCTCGGCGGCTTTGTCCCATTGGCGGCGATGACCGGGATGGGCGCGGCGGACATGATCTCGCACCTTTCCGCCGGCTGCGTGGTTCTGGTCGCCACCTTCGGCTTGTTTGCCCGCGGCATCATCGGCGGTGGCGACGCGAAGCTCGCGTCCGCCGCGGCACTGTGGCTCGGCTTCGACCATCTTTTGCCCT
>VAZQ01000635.1:2405-3056 GCA_005883115.1 Alphaproteobacteria bacterium
CCGCTGCCGGAACGGCTCGCGCGCCACGCCTGGGTCGCGCGGCTGCATGCAAAGGACGCCGGCATACCCTATGGCGTCGCACTGGCCGCAGCGGCGCTTGCCGTCTACCCGGACACGGCATGGATGGCAGGCGGCACGTGAGCGTGCGCCAGGCGGCGCCATCGATTAACCCAATTTGGATACCCGGCGTTAACCATCCCTTGACGGTTCGCTGCTGAAATGGTCGTGCAGCAGCGCAACCCTATCCGCAGGGGATCGATATGGGGGACCTCATTCGCACCGCATTGCTCCTCGCCTTGCTTGCCGCCGCGGGCTTCATCGCCACCGGGAGCGCCCCGGCTGCCGAATCGCCAGCGTTTGTTGCGGCCGCCCAGGGCTGACGGCGTCATACGGCAGCGCGACGATCAGCTTCCCTCCGCCGCAACCGGCGGCTTCTCGCCGCTGCCTCTCCAGCCGTTCTGCTGAGCGAGCACCTGGCGCAGACGCGCGACGTTGGCTTGTGCGGGCAGCGCCGCGAAGCCCTGTGCCACCGCCCCGCGTTGGAGCCCCATGACCAGCGCGAGGTTTTGCCGCACCGTCGGATCAATGCGCGACTGCGAGGCCGCGCGTCGCAGCGTCGCCTCCGCCCGCACCAGGTCCTTGGAGAGCGCA
>VAZQ01000635.1:3074-5599 GCA_005883115.1 Alphaproteobacteria bacterium
GCGCATAAGAGAGCCCGAGATTCGAAAGCACCGAGGGCTCGTCCGGCGCGATCCGCAGCGCGGTCGCGTAATAGCGCTGCGCCTCCTCGTGTTGGCCCATCTGATCGAGCGCGGCGCCCTGGACCGAGAGGATGCGCCAGTCGGGCGCATCCGGCGGCTGCGCCTGATCGAGCACGTCGAGCGCCCGTTTGTAATCGCCGGCATCGGCGAGCGCGCGCCCATAAGCGGCGAGCACGCCGCGATGTTTCGGGTGCTGCAGCAATGCGCCTTCGAGCACGGCGAGGGCCTGCGCGCCCTCCCCCTCGGTGCGCAGCGCCCGCGCGTAGTTGACTGCCGCCTCCGCATTGTTCGGATGGGTGCGGTAGCGCTCGGCCCAAGCGGGCGCCGAACGCCGATCGGCGTCGCCGGCCGCAGCGGCAAGCGAAGCCTCCGTCGGTTGCGTCGTCTTGCAGCCGGCGAGCGCAGCCGCCAGCACGGCCACGAGCACGATCGGCGCAAACCCCTCGACGCAACGCCATCCCCTGACCGAGCTGATCATTGCGGCCCCGTTGGGCCCCCAGACGGGTTCCGGCAATAAAGCGTTAACCTTAACGAGGAGTTAATTGTCCCCTAACAAGGCGTTAACGGCCGCTGCCCTTCGGCTTTGCTCTCGCCTTCACCCCCGCAACGCTGCGTGCTAGCAGGACGCCTCCCATGCATCCGATTTTTCTCCCCCGCGGCCGGTCGGTCGCGACGGTTCCGGTAACCTTCGTTGACGCGGCGACGTGGCGCGAGCTGCGCGACACGCTCGATTCGCGCGCGCGTGCCTTCGTGGATGGCGCGGGCTTCGAGCCGAAGGCGGGACGCCACTGCCTCGTTCCCTCAGCCGAGGGCGGCCTCGCCGGCGTCCTTTTTGCGCTCGAGCGCCCCGAGGAGCCCACCAAGGACTTGTTTTGGCCGGGCGCCCTACCCGCATTGTTGCCCGCGGGCGCCTATCGCTTCGCCACCCTCCCGCACGATGCACGGCTCGCGGCCCTCGCCTTCGCGCTCGGCACCTACCGATTCGCGCGCTACCGCAAGCAGGAGGACAAAGAGTTCAAGCTCGAATTGCCCGGCAACGTCGACGGCGAGGACCTCTCCCGCATCCTCGAGGGTGTCACGCTTGCCCGCGATCTCATCAACACGCCGGCGAACGATTTTGGGCCGGCCGAGCTCGAGGCGGCTGCCCGCACGCTGGCCGAACGCCACGGCGCCAAGGTGCGCGTGGTCGCGGGCGACGACCTGCTGAAAGCGAATTTTCCGCTGGTTCACGCGGTCGGCCGCGCGGCTGCGCGTGCGCCGCGCCTCATCGACCTCACCTGGGGCGAGGCAAGCCATCCCAAGGTGACGCTGATCGGCAAAGGCGTGTGCTTCGATTCGGGCGGCCTCGACATCAAGCCCGAGAGCGGCATGCTCAACATGAAGAAAGACATGGGCGGCGCCGCCTGCATGCTCGCGCTCGCGCATATGCTGATGGCCCGCGGGATCGCGCTGCGGCTGCGCGTCATCATCCCCGCCGTCGAGAACGCGATCTCCGGCGCCTCCTTTCGCCCGCGTGACGTCTACCGCTCGCGCAAGGGGCTCACCGTCGAGATCGGCAATACGGACGCCGAGGGCCGCCTCATTCTCGCCGACGCAATCGCGCTCGCCGACGAGGACAAGCCCGATTTGATCGCGGACATGGCGACGCTGACAGGCGCCGCGCGCGTGGCGCTCGGAACCGAGATCCCGCCGTTCTACACCGACGACGATGCGCTCGCGGCTCAGCTTTCGGACTGCGGCAGGAGCGAGAACGATCCAGTGTGGCGCATGCCGCTGTGGCGGCCCTACGACGCGCTGCTCGAGTCGAAGGTCGCGGACATCAACAACGTCGCCTCCGGCAATTTCGGCGGCTCCATCACCGCGGCGCTGTTCCTGCGCCGGTTCGTCGCGTCGGCCAAGGCGTGGCTGCATTTCGACATCTACGCCTGGAACCAGACCGCCAAGCCCGGACGGCCGGAAGGCGGCGAGTGCCAAGCGGCGCGCGCGCTCTACGCGCTGTTGGTGTCGCGCTATGGCTGAGAGGTTTTCGAGGTCGCCGAGCCGACCGCGCCGTTGCGCCAAGCGCCCTCCCCCGACGCGCCGCTCGATACCGAGGCGCTCAAGGGCGAGCGCGTCAGCGTTTATGAGACGGAGGAAGGCTGGGCGCGCGGCAAGCTCGAGGCCGATGGCTATATGGGCTTCTTGCCGGCGAGGGCGCTGCGCGCGCCGGGCGCGCCACCGACACATAAAGTCGCGGCGCTGCGCACGCTCGTCTTTCCCGGCCCCTCGATCAAGCTGCCGCCGCTCGAGGCGTTGCCGCTCGGAGCGCGGCTTGCTGTCGCGCGCATGGAGCCGCCGTTTGCGGTCGCCGCCGGCGGCGGCTTCGTCCCGGCGCGGCATCTTGCGTCGCTCGATGAGAAGGAAAGCGACTTCGTCGCAGTCGCCGAGCGTTTCCTCGGCGCGCCGTATCTCTGGGGCGGAAAGAC
>VAZQ01000336.1:0-6512 GCA_005883115.1 Alphaproteobacteria bacterium
CGCGTCCAGCTCGCGTGGCTCGCCACCGCTGGCATCACCACCGGCTGCGGCATCTGGGCGACGCATTTCATCGCCATGCTCGCTTACGAGCCCGGCATTCCGGTTGCCTACAATGTCGGCCTGACCGCGCTGTCGTTGTTGGCGGCGGCGGCAGTGACCAGCATTGGGTTTGCGGTATCGCTCGCCATGCCCGGGCTTTGGGCTGCGCTGGTCGGCGGCGTGGTCGTCGGTGCCGGAGTCGGCGCGATGCACTACACCGGCATGTGGGCGCTCGAGGTGCCGGGACGCGTCGCTTGGGATTTGCCGCTTGTTATGTCCTCGGTTGGCCTGGGCATGGTCTTCGGCGCGGCGGCGCTCGCGAGTGCCGTTCGCAGCGACGAGATCCGAACGACACTGGTTGCCGCGCTGCTGCTCACGCTCGCGATCGTCTCTCACCACTTCACCGCGATGGGGGCGGTGGAGATCCTGCCGGATCCCACACGCGTCATCGACGCCTTCTCGCTCTCGCCGACGGCGCTGGCGCTCGCGATTGCCAATGCCGCGGTCGCTGTGCTGGGCATGAGCCTCGCCGGCGCGTTTGCCGACCGGCGCTTGCGTCAGAAAGACGCGCAGCTCACGACCGCGTTGAACAACATGGCCCAGGGCCTGTTGATGTTCGATCCACAGAAGCGGCTGATCCTTTACAACTCGCGCTACGTCGACATGTACGGGCTATCGCCCCATGTCGTGAAACCCGGGTGCACGATAGAGGACCTTCTTCGTCATCATAAAGAGGTGGGCACGCTTTCCGAGGACGTGGAGCAATACTGCGCAACTCTGGACGCGGCGATCGCCGAAGGCAAGACCACAAGCACGATGGAGAGCAGCGCGAATGGGCGGACGATCCATACCGTATCCAGGCCGATGGCCGATGGCGGATGGGTGACGACGCACGAGGACGTCACGGACAGGATCTCCGCGCAACGCGAGCGCGACCGCAACCGGGATCTCCTCAACCTGATCGTGGAAAATGTGCCGGTCACGATTTTCGTGAAGAAGGCCAGCGACCGGCGGTTCATACTGGTTAATCGCGCGTGCGAAAATGAGTGGGGGCTATCGCGCTCGGAAATTCTCGGCAGGACGGCCTCCGATATCTTTCCGCAAGGCGCGGCCGACGAAATCAACGCTGGTGACGAGCGTTTGTTGAAGTACTCCGCGCCGCTTTATTTGGACGAACACGCCATCGAAATGCCGCGCAAGGGCGTGCGGTTCATCACCTCCAAGCGGTTCGTCGTTCGCAGCACCGATTATGCGAATCAGTATCTGGTCGGGGTCGTCGAAGATGTCACGGAGCGCAAATTATCCGAGGAGCGGCTGCGGCAGGCGCAAAAGATGGAGACGATTGGCAATCTGACCGGAGGGCTGGCGCATGATTTCAATAATCTATTGACCGTTATCATCGGCAATCTGGACTCATTGCAGGAGCTCACCAAGGATAAACCTGACCAGAAGCGGCTGGTCGAGTTGGTTTTGGAGGCGAGCCTGCGCGGAGCAGAACTCACGCGGCAGCTGTTGGCATTCTCCCGCCGTCAACCGTTGCAGCCGAAGATCACGGATTTGGATGATCTCATCGGCAAAACCGCACGGCTGCTGACACAAGTGCTGGGCGAGAACATCCGGCTCAACGTGCAGCTTGAGCCTAATGTCGGTTCGATCTTGGTCGACGAGGCGCAAATGGAGTCGGCGTTGATCAACATGGCCGTCAATGCGCGCGACGCCATGCCGGACGGCGGCACCCTCACGATCAGGACCGGCAAGCTGCGTCTTAACGGCAATGGCGCAGATCGACCGCCCGAGCTCCTGCCGGGCGAATACGCTGTCGTCGAGATAAGCGATGACGGATGCGGGATGCCGGCTGACGTACTTGCCCGTATTTATGAGCCGTTCTTCACGACAAAGCCTGCGGGCAAGGGAACCGGCCTTGGGCTGAGCATGGTCTATGGGTTCGTACGGCAATCCGGCGGATACGTCAGCGCGGACAGCGAGGTGGGAAAGGGCACGATTTTCAAGTTGTACTTCCCGTGCCGCGAGGCCGCCGCCGCACAAGGAAGTGTGGATGGAGTGAGGCACGATCTCGCTCCTGCGGCCAGAACGGAATTGATCCTGACGGTGGACGACAGCCCGACCGTCCTGGCGACCGCCGTTCTGCAGTTGGAAGCGCTCGGCTACCAGACACTCACGGCTCGTAACGCCGAGACGGCATTGGAGATGCTGGATCGCGACACGAAAGTAGATGTCCTGTTCACCGACATCGTCATGCCAACGATGAATGGTAGGGAGCTTGCGAAGTTGGCGCGCATGAAACGGCCCGGGCTCAAAGTGGTGTACGTGTCGGGTTTTCCGGGAATCGAGTCGACGGCCGGCATCGACATCGATCTGGATGCGCCTTTGATTACAAAACCATACCGAAAGAGTGATCTGGAAAGAGTGCTCAACGCGACGCTTGCGTGAGGTCTTCTACCAACCCTTTCAGTTCGTCATTCCGGCCGAGCCGCGGCAGCGGCGAGAGCCGGAATCCATAACCACCACCAGTGGCTATGGATTCCGGGCTCGCGGGCTTCGCCCGCGCCCCGGAATGACGAGTCAGAATTTACGCGGATTGGTCTTCGTCCGCGCGGAAGCGAAATTGAGCTGCCTGACCTGCCCGATACGATGGCGGACGTGCTTCGTGTCTCGGGCCTGGGGCTATTTCGGGGGAAGAGCTCGCGTGTCGGCGAGGGCACCCTCGACCTGACGGGCTGTGGGTTGATCGTTGGCCTTATCCGAAATCGGGTCTCGGCTCGGCCGCAAAGCCGCCAGGGCAGTAGCCAGCTGCCGCAAGGCAATGTCTGAAATCGGCAGATGGAAGTCTCTCCCGTCCGCGAGAGTGAAATGGAGCCGGATCGGCAACCGGCCGTGCCCGACGACCATGCCGACGAAGGCCTCGGCCGCGCATGGCATGACATAAAGATCGCGCGCCGATAGCAGCGGCGGCTTTGGTTGCGGAGAGTTGTTCATTGGGACTCTGAGTTGAGCTAAGTCCACCGCTCCCGCTGCAAAGGGTCCAGCGATTGGCGCGACGCCTATGGCTAATCCATTAGAAAACCCGGAGGAATTCGCGAGACTACCTAGGTGGAGTCACCTACCGAGCATACCAGTGGCCCTGTGAGCATTCGCGGGTGGGAATATCGGGTGCATGAGAATTGTTCTTGTTTTGGCGGGCAGTTATGAGTATAGCCCCCCAAAATAATGATTGCGCAGGCCACGCCTGACGCGGTCACCTTTCGGTGATGAGCCTTATCGGAGGAAGGCATGCGCTCGGCGCCATCGTGGCGCCGGGGCGGAATCATCGTCGCTAAGGTGATCCACGTTGGCTCGTGGGGCGACATGGGACCGGAAGATGTCTGAGGCGGGTTCGTCCAGGGGCGAAATCTTCGTCGTGGACGATGATCCGGCGGTGCGCGGGACGCTGTCGGTCATTCTTTGCCGCGATGGTTACGAAGTGGTCTGCTTCGCCGAGGGGGCATCGTTTCTCGGCGCCGCCCGCGCGCGCGAGCCGGCCTGCGTCCTGCTCGACGTCTATCTTCCCGGGCGCTCAGGTCTCGACATTCTCAAGGAGCTCAATGCCGAAGAGTATCCGGCGCCCATCCTCATGATCTCGGGCAAGGGCGACATCCCCATGGCGGTCGAAGCCATCAAGCATGGCGCCCTCGATTTCATCGAAAAGCCCTTTCGTGGCAGCACGGTTTCCACGTGCGTGCAGGCTGCGATTGGCGCGCGCAGCCGGCGGGCAAACGGCAACGCACTCGATGGGATCCCTGCGCTTGCCGGTCGCAAATCGTTGACCAAGCGCGAAGGCGAAGTATTGGGGCAACTCGTGATCGGCGCTTCCAGCAAGGAGGCTGCCGCCCAGCTAGGAATAAGCCCGCGCACCATCGAGATTCATCGTGCGCATATCATGGGGAAGCTTGGCGCGAAGAATGTCGCCGATCTGGTCCGCATTGTCATGAGCGAAAGACGCGGCTTATGAGCCTTGGGCGGAGCGCCAATTGAGGGATGGCGAACAAGTCGCGCTCGCCGCGCTGCAGTCGGCTGAGGACGCGATCGTGACCGTGAGCCTCGACGGCACGATTACCACCTGGAATGCCGCAGCCGAGCAGCTGTTCGGGTATCCCGCGGGGGAGGCGATCGGCACCAACATCGGAATCATCGTTCCCGATGACCGCAAGGCGGAGATATCCGCCGAGTTGGCTCGAATAGCGCGCGGAGAAAGAGTTCGCCACTACGAGACCACACGCATCGCCAGAGGCGGCCGGCCGATGATCGTTTCATTGAGTGTTTCTCCGCTGCGTTCGCCGTCGGGAGCAATCGTGGGCGCATCCAAGATCGCGCGCGATATTACGGAACGAAAAAACGCAGAGGAGGCCCTTCTCGAGAGCGAGGAGATGGCACGCGGCATCATCGAGACCGCGCTCGATGCGTTTATTCAGATGGACGAGGACGGCCGGATGATTGGGTGGAACCCGCAGGCGGAGGCGCTATTCGGCTGGTCGCGAGATGAGGTCATCGGGAAAGCCCTTGGCGACTTGATCGTGCCGGAGCGGCTCCGCGCTCGCCACACGGCGGGGGTTGCACGCTTTTTGCAAGGTGGCGGAAGCACGATCTTGGGCAAGCGAATCGAAATGGATGCGCTGCGCCGAGACGGGACTGAGATAAAGGTCGGGCTGAAAGTGACAGCCCTGCGTCGCCGCAGCGGATATGTATTCAATGCATTCGTCCAGGATTTTCCGGAAAAGCGCGCACTCGATGAGCAGCTGCGGATGTCGCAGAAGATGGAGTCGATCGGTCAGCTCACCGGCGGCGTCGCCCATGACTTCAACAACATGCTTACCGTGATTACCGGCACGATCGAAATCCTCGCCGAGGGCGTGGCCAACGATCCGAAGCTCGCCGCGACCGTGAAGCTCATCGACGAAGCTGCCACGCGCGGCGTGGAGATGACGCAGCGCTTGCTCGCTTTCGCGCGCAAACAGCCGCTGCAACCGTACAGTACCGACGTCAACACGTTGCTGGTGGATGCGGCGAAACTGTTGCGCCAGACGTTGGGAGAGCAAATCGAGATTGAATCGATACTCCAAGACGAGCTCCCGCCGGTCTTGGTCGATGCCAGCCAGCTCACGACCGCTTTGCTGAACCTGGCGCTGAATGCGCGGGACGCCATGCCCTATGGCGGCAAGCTCATGCTCGAGACGTGCGACGTCCATCTCGATGAAGCGTACGCCAGAGCGAACGGCGAAGTGCGCCCCGGACAGTACGTGATGATGGCCGTAAGCGACACCGGACGGGGTATTCCTGCGGCGATCCGCGACAAGGTGTTCGATCCGTTCTTCACGACCAAGGCGCCCGGCAAGGGAACCGGGCTCGGCTTGAGCATGGTCTACGGATTCGTGAAGCAGTCAGGAGGGCACATCAAGATTTACAGCGAAGAGGGGCAAGGGACGTCGATCAAGATCTATCTGCCGCAGGCGCGGGAAACCGACAAGGTGCTCGAACTTGCGCTGGCCGCGCCGATCGAGGGCGGACAGGAAACCGTCTTGGTCGTCGAGGACGATGCCCTTGTGAGGAACTTTGTCATGGGCCAGCTCAAGAGCCTCGGTTACACGACGCTGGTGGCGGCCAATGCTGCCGAAGCACTGAGCCTGATCGATCGGGGTGCAACATTGGATCTTTTGTTCACCGACGTGGTCATGCCGGGTACGATGAACGGCCGTCAGCTCGCCGAAGAGGTGATAAAGCGCCTGCCAAGTGTGAAAGTTCTGTTTACGTCCGACACTCAGAATGCAATCGTTCACCATGGCCGTCTCGATCCCGACATTATTCTGCTGCCAAAGCCATATCGGAAATCGGATCTCGCACGCCTGGTTCGCGTGGCGCTAAGTAGCCCGCTCACACCTTCATTGAAGCGGCTGCTCGCGGCGCTTTGACGGATTTTTCGATAACAGCGTGACGAAGCCGGAGCGCGTTACTGCGGCAAAACCGCCGTCGCCTCGATCTCTACTCGCGCCTCGGCTTCGACCAGCCGGCTGACCTCGACCACCGCCATGGCGGGAAAATACCGACCCATGATCTCGCGATAGGCCGCGCCGAGCGCTTGGGGATTTGCGAGATACTCGTCCATGTCGCGCACGTACCAGGTCAGCCGCACGATGTGCTGCGGCGAGGCGCCGGCTTGTGCCAGCACCGCGGCAATATTGGCGAGCGCCTGCTTCGTTTGCGCGACGAACCCTTCCGCAAGACGGCCGCGCTCGTCCTGCCCGATCATGCCGCCGACGAACACCATTTCGCCGCGCGCGCGAATGCCGTTGGCGAAACCTTTCGGCTGCGGCCAGCCGGGAGGCTGCAGCACGCTGTTGGGGGCGGGGCTTTTGGACACTGTTGGTCTCCTATGGCTCGTCATTGCCGGGCATAGCGCGTCGCAAGACGCGCGTGAACGC
>VAZQ01000336.1:6527-15135 GCA_005883115.1 Alphaproteobacteria bacterium
TACCCTCGCCCCGCGTAGCGGGGAGAGGGTGGCCCGAGCGCAGCGAGGGCCGGGTGAGGGGCAGCCCCGCGTCAAACTCAAAGCGTTCTGCCCTGCAACTTCGCAAGGATCGCCTCGAGAACGCCCTCCTCGTTCCTCAAGACGTCCGAATTCCAGAATCGCAACACGTGATAGCCGTCTGCGCCGGCCGCTGAGGTCCGCGCATAGGATGCCCCTCACCCGGCTCGCGCCTTCGGCGCTCGCCACCCTCTCCCCGCTTCGCGGGGCGAGGGAAGAAATCGCGGCGCGGTTCGCTGCGCAGATCACGCATCTCTTAGTCCGGCACATTGCATCATGACGCAAGCTTGTGCGAGGCGGTGTCGGCCGCCATGCGGCGGAGTTCGAAGCGCTGCAGCTTGCCGGTTTGCGTGCGCGGCAACTCGGTCACGTACTCGATCGTGCGCGGGTATTTGTAGGGGGCAATCGTTGCCTTGACGTGCTCCTGCAGCAGCTTCGTCGTTGCAGCATCGCCGCTATGGCCTGCCCGCAGCACGACATAGGCCTTGACGATCTGCCCGCGCTCCTCGTCGGGCGCACCGACAACGCCGCATTCCGCGACCGCCGGATGCTCGAGCAGCGCCGCCTCCACTTCCGGGCCGGCGATGTTGTAGCCCGCCGAGACGATCATGTCGTCGGAGCGCGCCTGGTACCAAAAATAGCCGTCCGCATCCATGAGATAAGTGTCGCCGGTGATGTTCCAGCCGTTCTGCACGTACTGGCGCTGACGTTTGTCGGCGAGATAGCGGCATCCGGTCGGCCCGCGCACGGCGAGGCGGCCGATGCTGTTGGGCGCAAGCTCGTTGCCGTTGGCGTCGACCACCCGCGCTGCGTAGCCGGGCACGGGCTTGCCGGTGGCGCCGGGGCGAATCTCCTGCTCGGGCGAGCCGATGAAGATATGCAGCATCTCGGTCGCGCCGATGCCGTCGAGGATCTTGATGCCAGTGGCGGCAAGCCAAGCCTCGAACGTCGCCTTGGGCAAGGCTTCGCCAGCCGACACGCATTTGCGCAGCGAGGAAATATCGTGCCCCCGAAGCTTTGCCAGCATCGCACGATAAGCCGTCGGCGCGGTGAAGACGATGGTCGCGCGGAATTTCTCGATTGCCGCGAGCAGATCGTCCGGCGAGGATTTCTCGATCACGATCGTGGCGGCGCCGACCCGCAGCGGAAACAGGACGAGGCCGCCGAGCCCGAAAGTAAAGGCGAGCGGCGGCGAGCCGATGAAGCGGTCCGTGGCGTCGGCGCGCAGCACGTGTCGGCCGTAGCTGTCGCAAGTCGCCAGGATATCGCGGTGAAAGTGTATCGTGCCCTTGGGCTCGCCGGTCGTGCCCGAGGTGAAGGCGATGAGGCAGACATCGTCGCTCGCCGTGTCGCACGGCGCAAAGCCTTCGTAACCCGGCGTGGCCATCAGCGTTTCCAGCGCGTCGGCCGCGCCGCTGCCCCAATAGACCACGCGCTGGAGATCGGGTGCGAGCGCGCGGGCTTTCTCCATCTCCTCGGCCAGCCGGTGATCGCACAGCGCAAGATGGATTTGCGCTTTCCCGATCGGATAGGCGATCTCCTTCGCCCGCAACAGCGGCATGGTCGCGACCACGATGCCGCCGGCTTTGATCACGGCGAGATAGGCGGCGACCATCATTGGGCTATTCGGTCCGCGCAGCAGCACGCGATGCCCAGGTTCTAGGCCGAGCGTGCGCGTGAGCACATTGGCGATGCGATTCACCCGCTCCGCGAGTTGCGCGTAGCTCAGCGATTCGTTCGGGGAGATCAGGCAGGGCGCAGCGCCGCGACCCTGCGCGGTCCAGCGGTCGAGCAATTCGACAACGCAGTTCATGCGATCGGGGTATTGCAACTCGGGCAGCTCGAAACGGAAATCCGGCCATTGCGCTCGCGGCGGCAGGTTATCGCGCGCGAAGGTGTCGACATGCGCCGTCATTGCCGTCGCTCCTCGGGCAACAAACTCCATTCATTTCCGCGAAAGCGGGAATCCACGTTTTCGTGTCCCGGGCGAGCGAAGCGAGACCCGGGACCCAGAGCCGCCGCCGGTGGCCCCTCGGTGCCCGCTTTCGCGGAAACGAACGGAAGGCAGTTTTGCAGTACCAGCAAGCAAATTGAGAACATCGCTACTCCGCCGCCAATGCCGACCTTCCCATGCGATTCTTCAACAGCTCGCGCGCGATAACGACCTTCTGCACCTCGGTCGCGCCTTCGTAGATTCGCAGCGCGCGGATCTCGCGGTAAAGCTCTTCCACCTTGACGCCTTTAGTGACGCCGAAGCCGCCATGGAGCTGCACGGCGCGATCGATCACGCGCTGCGCCGCTTCGGTCGCGAACATTTTCGCTGTCGCCGCCTCCCGCGTGACGCGCGCGGCGCCTTGGTCCTTGGTCCAGGCAGCGCGATAAACGAGCAACGCCGATGCGTCGACCTCGCTAGCGCTGTCGGCGATCGCGGCTTGCGTCAGCTGCAGCTCGGCGAGCGGCGCGCCGAAGAGCTTACGGCTTGCGGCGCGCTCGACGGTTTCATGCAACGCGCGCCGCGCAAAGCCGAGCGCGGCGGCGCCCACGGTCGAGCGAAACACGTCGAGGGTTGCCATCGCAACCTTGAAACCGTCACCCGGTCCGCCAAGGCGATTGCCAACGGGCACGCGCACGCCCTCGAACCGTAACGTCGCGAGCGGATGGGGTGCGATGACCTCGATGCGCTCCGTCACGCTCAGTCCAGGAGCGGCGGCATCGACGACGAACGCGGAGAGCCCTTTGGCACCGGGCCCTTCGCCCGTGCGCGCGAAGACCACGTAATGATCGGCAATGCCGCCGTTGGAAATCCAGGTTTTGCTGCCGTCGATGCGCAGGTGCGAGGCCCCGTCGAGTTTCGCCGTCGCGGCGAGCGCGGCGACGTCGGACCCCGCTTCCGGCTCCGACAGTGCGAAGGCAGCGATGGCGCGGCCGTCGCGGACCGGCGGCAGATAGCGCGCCTTGAGCGCCGCCGAGCCGAACAGCGAGATCGAGGCGGAGCCCAGGCCTTGCATGGCGAAGGCGAAGTCGGACAATCCGTCCCGGAAAGCCAAAATCTCGCGCGCGAGACATAGTGTGCGCACGTCGAGCCTGTCATAAAGGCCACCGTGCTCGGCCGGCATCACAGCCTTGAGGAAGCCCGCTTCACCCAGCGCCTTGACTCGCGCCCGGCAGGCCGCATCGACATCGTCGTGCGGCAATGCGGCGAGCGTCGTGTCGGCGAAACGCGCGAGCGACTCGGCAAAGCGGCGGTGTCGCTCGTCGAAGAAGGGCCAGGTCAGGGTTTCCTTGAGGGTCACGCGTAAGCTCCGCCGTTACGGTTAGAGAAGGCGAGGCTGTGCCACCTCTGCCGCTCATTCCCGCGCAAGCGGGAATCCAGGGGCCAGAGTCCGTAGCTCTGGGTCCCCGCTTGCGCGGGGATGAACGGAGACTGGTAGCCTGCTGCAAGTACACAAAGAGCCATCTCAATTGCCTTCAAAGACCGGCTTCTGCTTGGCGGCGAACGCGCGAAACGCGCGGGCGAAATCCAGCGTCTCCATGCACAACGCCTGCGCGACCGCTTCGGCCTCAATCGCGCTCTCGACCGACATCGCCCATTCCATGTCGAGCATGCGCTTGGTCATGGCATTGGCGAAAGTAGGCCCTGCGGCAAGCTCCGCCGCGAGCTGCTGCGCCTGGACCAACACAGTATTGGGGGAGGCGAGCCGGTTGAAGAAGCCCCAGCGTTCCGCCTCCTCGCCGCCCAGCACGCGGCCGGTATAGAGGAGCTCGGCTGCGCGGCCCGCGCCGATGATGCGCGGCAGGATGGCGCAGGCACCCATGTCGCAGCCGGCAAGCCCCACCCGGTTGAAGAGAAAAGCGACCTTGGCGCCAGGCGTTCCGAGCCGCACATCGCAGGCCATGGCCAAGATCGCACCCGCCCCCGCGCACACCCCGTCAACCGCGGCAATGATCGGTTGCGGGCACGCGCGCATCGCTTTGACCACCTCGCCGGTCATGCGGGTGAAATCGAGGAGCTCTCGCGCCTCCATCTCCACGAGCGGCTTGATGATCTCGAACACGTCGCCGCCTGAACAAAAATTGCCGCCGGTGCCGGTGACGACGAATGCCCTGACGGCTTTTTCCTTGGCCGCTGCGCGGAACAGGTCGGCGATCTCCGCGTAGCTGTCGAAGGTGAGCGGGTTCTTCTTGTCGGGCCGGTCCAGCGTGAGGGTGGCGACCTTGCCGTCGACGGCAAGCCGAATATGGCGGGCCTTGTAGCCCGCAAGCGGCAAGGTGACCGCGTTGGCTGCGCTCATCGCGGCCCTCCGTTGCCGATTGCCTTGCGCGCCGACGCTTTGGTTTTCGCCAGGAGCCGCATGAGCGTGTCAATTTCCTCACTGGACAGATCCACGAGCATGTCTGCGATCCAGTCGGCGTTCGCGCGCGCCATCGCGCGGAAGAAACGGCGTCCCTCGGCAGTCAGACTCACGAGCTGCGCGCGGCGATCCTTGGGCGAGGGCTGGCGGTTGATGAGGCCTTGCTCGACCAGCCGATCAACCAGGCCGGTGACATTGCCGTTCGACACCATCATGCGCTGCGACAGCTCGCCCAATGGCATCGCCTTCGGTGCGCGGTAAAGCTGCGACATCAGATCGAAGCGGGGCAATGTGACGTCGAAATTCTCACGCAGGCGCCGGCGAACCGCGCCCTCGATCACCTCCTTGCAAGCGAAGAGCCGCAGCCAGAGGCGCAGCTCGTCCTTGTGATCGTGCGGCCGCTCGGCAACTTTGCTCTCCGCATCGAGCGGCAATGTTCGCTGTTCCATCACATCTCCCCGCCTGCGATGGCGAGCGTGGTGCCAGTGACCGCGGCCGCTTCCGGCGAGCAAAGGTAGAGCACGGCAGCGGCGACCTCCTCCGGCCGGATCAGCCGGCCGATCGGTGCATCCCGCCGGTATTCGGCCAGCACGTCAGCTTCCGTGCGGCCGGTTTTGGCGGCCACGCGCGTAGCGCTCTCGCGCACGAGATCGGTGTCGGTGTAGCCGGGACAGACCGCGTTGACCGTGACGCCGGACGCTGCGGTCTCCGCGGCGAGCGCGCGCGTCAAGCCGACCAGCGCGTGTTTTGCCGCGCAATAGGCGCTGACATACGCATAGCCTTTGAGGCCTGCGATCGAGGCCACGTTGACGATACGGCCGAAACCGGCCGCGATCATGCCCGGCAATACCGCTTGCGTCGCATGGACTGCACCCATCACGTGCACATCCCACATGCTGCGGAACACCGACGCGTCGGCCTTGCTGAAAGGCCCGCTCGCGACCCAGCCGGCATTGTTGACGAGGATGGCGATCGGGCCGCGCGCTGCCTCGGCGGCGCTGACCTGCCGCTTGAGCGCGGCCGCGTCGGTCACGTCGGCGACGGCGCAGCCCGCCGCCGCACCGGCTGCGACCGCCGCGCGCAGCGGCGCTTCGCTGCGGCCGATCACGGTCACGGCGGCGCCGGCGCGGGCGAGCGCCGCGGCGATCGCGCGCCCGATGCCGCGGCCGCCACCGGTGACGAAGGCATGTTGGCCCGAGAGCGGCATGGGCTTACTTTAAGCTTAAAATTTTTAGAGTTCAAGCTTGTGATGTAGATGCTTTAGGCTTAAAGTAATTATGGTGCGGCTCTCGTGCGTCATGGCCGGGCTGACCCGGCCATCCCATCTTCTCGCGAACAAGATGAATGCGCGGGTCAAGCCCGCGAATGACAGGGGAAGGGCCGCAGCCTTGGAGGCGCGCATGAAGGTTCACGTGATCGGCGGCGGCCCGGCGGGCCTCTATTTCTCGATCCTCCTGAAGAACGCCTGGCCGCAGACCCGCATCACCGTATTCGAGCGCAACCGGCCGGACGATACCTTCGGCTTCGGAGTCGTGTTCTCCGACGAGACGCTCAACACCTTCGAGATCCATGATCAAGAGAGCTATCGGGCGATCGTCGGCCACTTTGCCTATTGGGACGATATCGAGATCCATTTCCGCGGCACCACACACCGCATCGGCGGCAACGGGTTCTGCGGCTGCTCGCGCGCGACGCTGCTGAAGATTCTCGGCCGGCGCGCGCGCTCTCTCGGCGTCGAGATCGAGTACCAGCGCGAAATCTCGCCGCTCGATCCCGCCATCCGCAATGCCGATCTCGTCGTGGTCGCCGACGGCATCAATTCCCGCTGGCGCGATACTTTTGCCGAGCGGTTCAGACCGCACGTGGATCTGCGGCCCAATTTTTTCTCCTGGATGGGCTCGACCCGGCCGTTCGATGCCTTCACGTTCTTCTTCCGCGAGACCGAGCACGGCATCTTCATCGGCCATTGCTACCAATACGAACCGCAGTGCTCGACCTGGATCATCGAGACCGATCCAAAAACCTTCGCACGCGCCGGCCTCGACAAGCTCGATGAAGCCGCCTCCGCGCGTTTCGCCGAAGACCTGTTCGCGCAGGAGCTGCAAGGGCATCGGCTGAACACCAATCGCTCGATCTGGCGCAATTTCCCGACCATTCGTTGCGACCGCTGGGTCGCCGACAACATGGTGCTGATCGGCGACGCCAAGGCGACCGCGCATTTTTCCATCGGCTCGGGCACGAAGCTGGCGATGGAGGACGGAATCGCGCTTTACGAGGCATTCCGATCGACCGGCGGTCGGGACGTGGCGGTGGCGCTCGCCGAATTCGAAGCGCGTCGGCGCGAGGAAGTGGAAAAGACCCAGCACTCGGCCGATGTATCGCTGGTTTGGTTCGAGCACGTCGATCGGTTCTGGAACATGGATCCGACCCGCTTCGCCTTCGGGCTGATGACGCGCTCCAAGGCCATCACCTACGACAACCTCGCGCTGCGCGCGCCCGAATTCGTCAAAGCGGCGGATCGCCTGGTCGCGCGCGACGTGCGCGCGCTCGGCTTCGACACCGATACCTCACAACCGCTCGCGCCCATGTTCCAGCCGTTTCAGCTGCGCGGGCTCACGCTCGAGAACCGCGTCGTCGTGTCCCCGATGTGCCAATACTCGGCGCAAGACGGCACGCCCAACGATTGGCATCTCGTCCACTATGGTTCGCGCGCGATCGGCGGCGCAGGCTTGATGTTCACGGAGATGACCGACGTGTCGAAAGACGCGCGCATCTCACCCGGCTGCGCCGGCATCTACAACGACGCGCACGAAGCCGCGTGGAAGCGCATCGTCGATTTCGTGCACGCGCAGTCGAAGACCAAATTCTGCCTGCAGCTCGGCCATGCCGGCCGCAAAGGCGGGACCAAGCTGATGTGGGAAGGAATCGACGAACCGCTGGAGGAGGGGGGCTGGCCGATTATTTCGGCTTCGCCGCTTCCTTATTTCCCGTACAGCCCGGTGCCGCGGGAGATGACGCGGGCCGACATGGACCAGGTCATCGCCGATTTCGTGGCGGCGACGCAGCGCGGGCAGCGAGCAGGGTTCGACATGCTCGAGATGCATGCCGCGCACGGCTATCTACTGGCGAGCTTCATCTCGCCGCTTACCAATACGCGCCGCGACGAATATGGCGGCACGCTCGAGAACCGCTTGCGTTTCCCGCTCGAGGTTTTTCGTGCCATGCGCGCCGCCTGGCCGGACGAGAAGCCGATGTCGGTTCGGATTTCCGCAACCGACTGGGCCGACGGCGGGCTCACCGGCGACGACGCGGTCGAGGTCGGGCGCGCCTTCGCAGAAGCAGGCTGCGATCTCATCGACGTGTCGACCGGGCAGACGGTGGCGGACGCGCAGCCGGTGTTCGGCCGCATGTTCCAGACGCCGTTCTCCGATCAGATCCGCAACGAGGCGGGCCTCGCCACCATGTGCGTTGGCGCGATCACAACTGCCGATCAGGTCAATACCATCATCGCCGCGGGCCGAGCTGATCTCGTGGCGCTCGCGCGCCCGCATCTCGTCGATCCGTATTTCACCATGAAGGCGGCGGCCTGGTACGGCGCGGAAGGAATTCATTGCCCGCCGCAATATCTGGCGGGAAAGGAGCAGATCTTCCGCAACAGCGCGCGCGAGCGCGAGGAGTTACGTGACTTGCGGCTTAAGGCGAAACCCAAGACCCACCGGGACACCTGGAAAGAGGCCGCGGAGTAGGGGCTGTTGGGTTCGTGGACGTAAGGAGCGCCTCACCCGCATTGCAGGGCCGTTCTGCGCCTACTTCTAGGATTTATCTCTTTTGTGCATTTTATTATTGACTGCGAATTGCATCGGAGATAGATTCGCTCAGCCTTGCTCATGAGGGGGCGTGTTCTCGAGGCACACCTGAATACGGAGCGAGGCGTGGCGTCCTGCGGTGGCGATTCGCAACCGTCGCCCCGGGAGGCACGGGACCCCGCCCGCCGGGCACTATGACCCGGACGCGAGGAGCTCGCTGTGACCGATCCGGAAGCAATTCCGGTGAGGGAAGCGCGGGACCGGAGCCTAAAATCGCCACGGTGGAGCGCCGGGAGGCGGGCGTCCCGCGTTATGGGACGCAAGGCGCCTCGTTAGGCGCCTGGCCTGCCGCGTTACGTGCAGGCCCAACGGGTGCCTCGCAAGCACCCGACG
>VAZQ01000336.1:15262-15669 GCA_005883115.1 Alphaproteobacteria bacterium
TTCGTCATTCCGGCCGAGCCGCGATGCGGCGAGGGCCGGAATCCATAACCACGACCGTGGGTATGAAATCCAAGAGCGGAGCCCCGATCGCCTTCAATATGATATGAACCGAGCACCTGAACTCGCACCGAAGGAGGAGCCGCATGCAAGAAGCAATAAACCACGCCAAGCTCGCGATGCTCTTTCGCAAGGAATTTGAGCTGTGCAATGTGCGCAAGGGTGAGACCATCGTGCTCTTGAGCGATCTCGGCGCCCGGCGCGACTATGTCTCGGCCGCTTTCGCTGCGGCCGAGGATTTCGCTGCCGACGCTTACGAGATGTGCGTCAACGCAATGCCGTCGTGGACCAAGGTCGGCGTCGAAACCGTGGGGCGCTGCAAAGGCACGCTCGAGGCGATCAAGACGGCC
>VAZQ01000337.1 GCA_005883115.1 Alphaproteobacteria bacterium
CTTCAACCAGTCTTACACATATTTTACTTGGCGCACGAGCAAGGAGGAGCTGCAGGCCTACGTGAGCGAGATTACCGGCTACCCCGAACGCGAATATTTTCGTCCCAATTTTTTCGTTAATACGCCGGACATTTTGCCGCTTCATCTACAGAGCGGCGAGCCGTGGATCTTCAAGGCGCGGGTGGCGCTCGCCGCCACGTTGTCCGGCAATTACGGCATCTACAATGGCTTCGAGCTCCTGGAGCACGAACCGATCCCGGGAAAGGAGGAATACCTCAATTCCGAGAAATACGAACTGAAAGTGCGGGACTGGAATCAACCCGGCAACATCAAAACTTATGTCGGAGGCCTCAACCGCATGCGCAGGAACAACGCCGCCCTGCTGCAAAGCAAGAATTTGCGCTTTGCCCAAGTCGACGACACCGAGGTGATCGGCTTTGTGAAGGAATCCGCGAGCGGCGACAATGCGGTCGCAGTCGCCGTGGCGTTGACGCCGGCCGGACCGCGCGAGTTCTGGTTTCATTTTGGCGACATCGAGATCGGTCCGTCGACGGAGCGCGGGCGGGTGAAATTTATTGAAAACCTGGTCAGCGGCGAGCGGCACGTCCTGGAATGGGGCGGGGTGCGGTTGCGCATCGATCAGCAGCAGGATCCTGCACTGCTGTTCCGCTGCTTCACGTAAAGGTGGTGTCGTGGATGTGGTGGCCGAGATTCAGGCGGAGCCCAAGCTCGAAACCGACGAGCTGTGGTTCAAGGACGCCGTCATTTATCAGCTCCACGTTAAGGCGTTTGCCGACAGCAACAGTGATGGCATCGGGGATTTCGCAGGGCTGACGGAAAAACTCGATTATCTCGAGGATCTCGGCATCACGGCGCTGTGGCTGCTGCCGTTCTATCCCTCCCCCGGCCGGGACGATGGGTATGACATTTCCGACTACCGCACAATCAATGCCGATTTCGGCACGATGGCCGATTTCCGGCGCTTCATGCAGGAAGCGAGGCGGCGCAAGCTGCGCGTACTCACCGAGTTGGTCATCAATCACACGTCGGACCAGCATCCCTGGTTCCTGCGCGCGCGCCGAAGCAAGCCGGGATCCGATGCACGCAATTGGTATGTGTGGAGCGATACCGACCAGGCTTATGCCGGAACCCGCATCATCTTTAACGACACCGAAAAATCAAATTGGGCCTGGGACCCCGTCGCAGGCGCGTATTATTGGCACCGTTTCTTTTCGCATCAGCCCGATCTCAATTACGACAATCCGCGCGTGCTTGCTGCCATGATTCAGATCATGCGGCGCTGGGTCGATCTGGGGGTCGACGGATTCCGTTTAGACGCGATTCCGTACCTGTGCGAACGCGAAGGGACTAACAACGAGAATCTTTCCGAAACCCACGCAGTCATCAAGAACATCAGGGCCGCGCTCGACTCGCACTCGCGCGGTAAACTCCTGCTCGCCGAAGCCAACCAGTGGCCGGAAGACGTCAGCGCCTATTTCGCCGACGGAGACGAGTGCCACATGGCCTACCACTTCCCGCTGATGCCGCGGATTTACATGGCGATCGCCCAGGAAGACCGCTTTCCCATCACCGATATTCTCCGGCAGACGCCTGACATTCCCACCAACTGTCAATGGGCGCTGTTCCTTCGCAACCATGACGAGCTCACGCTTGAAATGGTGACCGACGTCGAGCGGGATTATCTGTGGTCGACGTATGCGACCGACCCGCGAGCCCGCATCAATCTCGGCATCAGACGACGGCTGGCCTCGTTGATGGACAACGACCGGCGCAAGATTGAACTGATGAACTCGCTGCTGATGTCGTTTCCGGGCACACCAATCATCTACTACGCGGACGAGATCGGGATGGGAGACAACATCTATCTCGGTGATCGCAATGGCGTCCGCACCCCGATGCAGTGGACGCCGGATCGCAATGGCGGATTCTCCCGCTGTGATCCGGCGCGGCTCTACCTGCCGATGATCATGGATCCGGTCTACGGTTATGAGGCGGTCAACGTCGAGGCGCAGTCGCGCAGTTTGGCATCGCTCCTGAGCTGGACCAAGCGCCTGATTTCGGTTCGCAAGTCGAGCAAGGTATTCGGCCGTGGTTCGTTGAGCTTCATCCGGCCGGCAAATCGCTCCGTGCTCGTCTATGTCCGGCAATACGAGAGCGAAGTGGTGCTCTGCGTCGCGAACCTGTCGCGCTCGGCGCAAGCCGCCGAGATCGATCTCGCGCCCTGGCGCGGCCGCGTGCCGTTCGAATTGCTCGGACGCACGAACTTTCCGCCGATCGGCGAAGGTCCCTATATTGTGACGCTCGGACCCTACGGATTTTTCTGGTTCCTGCTCCGCGAACCGGAGGCATCCTCCATAGAGACGCCGCGGACCTGGGCGGAATTCGAGACGCTCGTCGTCACCGACGGCTGGAGATCGTTGCTGCGCGGCCGCTCCAACTCCGTACTCGAGCGCGATGTTCTTCCGGCATATTTTTCGAGCCGGCGCTGGTACGCGGAACGAGGCAATTTGCCGGGGACACACATCATCGGCGCCGTGCCGTTCGGTGCCGGCGACGCCGATGTTGGCATCGTCTTGGTCGAGACCAGTGGGAGGCGGGCCAGCGCGAATTATCTGCTGCCGATGACCATCAAATGGACCCGCTTCGATCGCGAGCGAAAAAACCCAAATGCACTGGCGGCCGTGCGGAGGGGGCCGCGCGAGGGCAGCCTGCTCGATGCCACCGCCGATGCGGGCTTTGTGGCCCTGCTCCTGGACAATTTACGCGCCGCGCGGGTGATCGAAGCCGACCAACGCCGTATCGAATTTGCGCCGACTGCGAAGCTTCCGGACGCATCGGGCGCGATCGAGGACGTCCGCGCCGTGGACACCGAGCAGTCCAACACCACCGTACTGGTAGGAGCAGACTACGTCATCAAACTCTTTCGCCGCATCGAGCCGGGCCTCAATCCGGAAATCGAGGTCGGCCGTTTTCTGACGGAAACCGTTCCGTTCCCCCATACCCCGCCGCTGCTTGGAAGCATCGAGCTCGAGGAGAATGGGAAGCGCAGCGCGGTCGCGGTCGTGCATAGTTTCGTCCAGAACCAAGGCGACGCCTGGACTGTGACGAGCGCCTATCTCGATCGTTTCGTGGAGGAAGAGCGCCTGCTGACCGCGGAAGCCGCTGGACACAGCGATGAGCAGGCCGCCTATCTGCGGCGGATGGAACAAGTCGGGCGGCGGGTCGCCGAGTTGCAGCTTGCGCTTGCGAGCCGTGACGACATCGCCGACTTTACTCCGGAACCGATTGCCGCAGCGGATGTGCGGTCCTGGACGGAAGCGCTCCTGCGCCGGGCCGATCGCGCATTCGGTGATTTGGCGCGCCGTCGATCAGAACTCTCCGAGCACGATCGGCAGCTGGTCGACGCCCTTCTATCTTACCGAGAGTTGGTTCCCGCACGCCTCCGCGAACTTCTGCCGGAAACCGTTGAGGCAATGAAGATCCGACATCATGGCGACTTCCATCTGGGCCAGATGCTGATCGTCAAGGACGACGTATCCATTATCGACTTCGAAGGCGAACCGCGTCGTAGCATTGAGGAGCGGCGGCGCAAGGCGCCCGCTGCCCGCGACGTAGCTGGCCTCATCCGGTCGATCGACTACTCAGTCACTGCTGCACTCGAGCGTGCGCTAAAGTCCGCGCCCGATGAGCACGGCAAGCTCTCACGCGCACTCGAAGGGTGGCGCGAACATTCCGCCGCCGCCTTTATGTCGGCGTATCGATCATCGTTGACCGATGCGAGGCTCTGGCCGCAATCGCTCGAGGCCGCCGATCGTCTTCTCGACTTTTTCCTGCTGGAAAAGGCGTTTTACGAAATCGAATACGAGCTCGCACATCGCCCGGATTGGCTGCGGGTCCCGCTGGCAGGTACTTGGCGCATCCTCTCGCGTCCGCAAGAGGCCGCGCAATGAGCCCACTCACGCCGGAAGCCTACGCCGTGATCGAGGGTCGCCATTCCGATCCATTCCACTACCTCGGGCCACACGTCGAAAACGGCGCATCCGTGCTGCGCGTCTTTCTTCCGGACGCCGAGGGGGTCGCCGTCGTCGACGAGCACGGTCACGAAAGCGATCTCGAACGCATCCACGATGCCGGGCTCTTCGTGGGGCGTTTGGGTAACGGCGCCCGCCACTACCGTCTGCGCGCGCGCTACGGCGAACGCGAGATCGAGCTTGAGGATCCTTATCGCTTCCCGCCGATCCTGTCCGACTTCGATCTCTATCTGCTTGGCGAAGGCACGCATATACATCTCTACGAGAGGCTCGGCGCGCATCCCATGGTGCTCGACGGCGTTGAAGGCGTGGCGTTTGCCGTCTTTGCGCCTTCAGCGAAGCGGGTGAGCGTAGTCGGCGACTTCAATTTTTGGGATGGCCGGCGTCATGCTATGCGCGTGCGTGGCAACGGCTTTTGGGAAATCTTTGTGCCCGATGCCAAGCCCGGCGCCAAATACAAATACGAGATTATCGGGCCGGATGGCCATCTATTGCCGCTCAAGTCCGATCCGCTGGCATTCGCCGCCGAGTTGCGCCCGCAGACGGCGTCGATCGTGGTCGATCAGAACGTGATCGGACGGCCGCAAGCGTCTCCTGGCGGCGTCAATGCCTTGAGCGCGCCGATATCGATCTATGAAGTCCATCTCGGATCGTGGCGGCGGCATCCGCAACACGGCGGCCGCTGGTTGAGCTATCGCGAGCTGGCTGAGCAATTGCCGGCCTACGCGCATGAGATGGGATTCACGCACGTCGAATTTCTGCCCGTCAGCGAGCATCCCTTCGATGGGTCCTGGGGATATCAGCCGACTGGGCTGTTCGCGCCGACCAGTCGTTTTGGCGCTCCCGCCGATTTTGCTGCGTTGATCGACGCATGCCATCGAAAGAACCTCGCCGTCATTCTGGACTGGGTGCCAGGACACTTTCCCGACGATCCGCACGGCCTGAGCCGCTTCGATGGGACCGCGCTCTATGAGCATGAAAATCCCCAGCAAGGCCGCCATCTCGATTGGAACACGCTCATCTACAATTACGGTCGCACGGAGATCGCAAACTTCTTGCTGGCCAATGGGCTGTTCTGGCTCGATCGTTACAACATCGACGGCTTGCGCGTGGATGCCGTCGCTTCCATGCTCTATCTCGATTACAGCCGGCCGGAAGGAGGCTGGATCCCCAACAAGTATGGCGGCCGCGAAAACATCGACGCCATCAATCTCCTGCGCCGCTTCAATACGGAGGTGTTCTCACGATTTCCCAATGCAACAACGGCGGCGGAGGAGTCGACGGCGTGGCCCATGGTTTCGAGGCCGGTGGAGTGGGGCGGGCTCGGATTCGGCTACAAGTGGAACATGGGATGGATGCACGACACGCTCGAATACATCAGCAAAGATCCGCTTTACCGCAAGCATCATCACGGCCAGATCCTTTTCGGCTTGCATTACGCCTTTTTCGAAAACTTCATCCTGCCGCTCTCCCATGACGAGGTTGTGCACGGCAAGCGCTCGCTCCTCGGCCGCATGCCGGGCGACGATTGGCAGCGCTTCGCCAATCTGCGCGCCTACTACGGCTTCATGTTTGGTCATCCCGGCAAGAAGCTTCTGTTCATGGGAAACGAGTTCGCCCAGGAAAGCGAATGGCGCCATGACCATTCGCTCGACTGGCATGTTATCGAATATCCACGGCACGCCGGCATTCAGGCTCTGGTGCGTGATCTCAATCGCCTTTACCGGACAGTGCCGGCCCTACACGAGCTCGATTGTGAGGATGCCGGGTTCGAATGGCTCGTCATGCATGATGCCGAGCGCAGCGTGTTCGCGTGGCTGCGCAAGGGACGCCAGACGCAAGAGCGTTGTCTCGTTGTGGTGAACTTCACTCCCGAGATTTACCGCGATTACCGGATCAAAGTTCCGTTTTCAGGCGTCTGGCGCGAGATCCTCAACACTGATTCTGCACTCTACGGCGGCAGTAACATCGGGAACGCGGGGACGGTCAGGACGTTGGACGAGGGCACAATTCCCGAGGTCAGCCTTGTTGTTCCGCCCCTCGCTACAATTTTTCTCGTTCCGGAGCGGTAGCGTGCGGATTTCGGCCGGCGCGCCGCATCCGCTGGGAACAACTTGGGACGGGCGCGGAACAAATTTCGCGCTGTTTTCGGCGAACGCCGAAAAAGTCGAACTGTGCCTCTTCGATAGCCATGGCCGGCGCGAGATTGAGCGAATCACGCTGCCGGAACGCACAGAGGATGTCTGGCACGGCTACCTGAGCGATGTGGCCCCGGGGCAACTCTATGGCTATCGGGTGCATGGCCCCTATCACCCCGAGCGTGGACTGCGCTTCAACGCGCACAAACTGCTTATTGATCCGTATGCAAAGCAGCTCGCGGGACGACTCGTCTGGAGCGATGCGCATTTCGGCTACCGCGCCGGCAGCGCACGCGCCGATCTCTCGTTCGACCGGCGCGACAATGCGCGCGGTGTGCCTAAGAGTATGGTTGTGGACGAAGCCTTCACCTGGGGCGAAGAACGCCGGCCCTCCATTCCCTGGCGCGACACGGTTATTTATGAAGCGCACGTCAAAGGCCTCACGCAGCTGCGCGAGGACGTGCCGCCTGCATGGCGCGGATCGTATCGCGGCCTGACCGCCCCCTCAGTGGTCGATCATCTCAAGCATCTCGGGGTCACCGCAGTTGAACTGCTGCCGATCCACGCGTTTATCGATGATCGGCATCTGATCGAGCGCGGCCTGAGCAACTACTGGGGCTACAACACGGTGGCCTTCTTCGCTCCCGATGCCCGCTACGCTGTCGATGGTCCCCTCGATGCATTTCGATCGACCGTTTCGCGATTGCACGACGCCGGCATCGAGCTCATTCTCGACGTTGTTTACAACCATACCGCCGAAGGCAATCATCTCGGCCCGACGCTGAGCTTCCGCGGGATCGACAA
>VAZQ01000338.1 GCA_005883115.1 Alphaproteobacteria bacterium
GCTACTGGTCGGGCGAGGGCAATCTCATTGGCGAGCTCGGTCGCCGGATGACTGGCTCCGCCGACCTGTTTGATCACGATAATCGCGGGCCTCGCTCGAGCGTGAACTACGTCACGGTCCACGATGGCTTCACGCTCTCAGATCTAGTCAGCTATGAGCGCAAGCACAACGAAGCGAATGGCGAAGATAACCGCGACGGCTCCGATGAAAATGACAGTAACAATCACGGCGCGGA
>VAZQ01000636.1 GCA_005883115.1 Alphaproteobacteria bacterium
GCTTCAAGCCGGCGAGCGCGAGCACGATCGCGTCGACCTCGCCGGCGGCGAGCTTGCGCAGCCGTGTCTCGACGTTGCCGCGCAAGGGAACGATCGCGAGGTCGCGACGCTGCCGCTTGATGAGCGCCGCCCGGCGCGGCGAGGAGGTGCCGACGCGCGCGCCGCGCGGAAGCTCGGCGAGCGTTTTTACCGCGCCGCCGATGAAGACGTCGCGCGGGTCCTCGCGCGGCAGCACCGCGGCGATGGCGAGCCCCGCCGGCAGGAAGGTCGGCATGTCCTTGGCGGAATGCACGGCAAGCTCGACGGCGCCGGCGAGAAGCGCCTGCTCGATCTCCTTGGTGAACAGGCCCTTGCCGCCGGCGTCGGCGAGCGGCCGGTCGCGGATCATGTCGCCGGTGGTGCGGATCGCTTCGAACGTGATCGTCGATGCGGCAAGCCGATGCGCCGCGGCGAGGCGCTCGCGCACGAGCTCGGCTTGCGCGAGCGCGAGCGGGCTGCCGCGCGTGCCGATGACGAGCGGCGAGGATCGAGTAGGCTTTGCCGATTGCAGGCGATGACCTCGCGGTGCTAGGCCGGTCGCAGCCGGGAGAAAGCACGGTAGCCCGGATGGCGCGCGAGCGAAATCGGGGCTTAGCAGGGGAATCGGCTCATCGCGACGATGAACGTGCGGTACACGCGGTGCGCTCCCTCGCCCCGCGAAGCGGCAGCGGAGCGGGGAGAGGGTTGGGGTGAGGGGCAGTTTGTGGCGCCCCTCACCCACACGCGATTGTTGGTCGAACCTTGAGCCCTCTCCCCGCTTCGCGGGGCGAGGGCACGAGTGGCAAGCGTGCGCCCGCCGCACGTATGCAGCAGAGGCAATGACGACTCAGTTTGGAGCGAACGATGGGAACCAGACACGCCAATGCTTGTGCTCGGGATTGAAACGACCTGCGACGAGACCGGCGCGGCGGTGGTGGAGCGGCCGCCGCAAGGGCCGGGCCGGATTCTCGCCAACGTCGTGCTCTCGCAAATCGAGGCGCATGCCGCGTTCGGCGGCGTGGTGCCAGAAATCGCGGCGCGCGCGCATGTCGAGGCGCTCGACCTGATCATCGCCAAGGCGATGGGCGAAGCCGGCAAAACCTTCGCCGAGCTCGACGGCGTCGCGGCCGCCGCCGGGCCCGGCCTGATCGGCGGCGTGATCGTGGGGCTGACCACGGCGAAAGCGATCGCGCTCGTCGCCGAGAAGCCGCTGATCGCGGTCAACCATCTCGAGGCGCATGCGCTGACCGCGCGGCTCACCGACGCGACGCCGTTTCCCTATTGTCTCTTCCTCGCCTCCGGCGGCCACACCCAGATCGTCGCGGTGCTCGGGGTCGGCAACTATGTGCGGCTTGGCACCACCGTCGATGACGCGATCGGCGAAGCCTTCGACAAGGTGGCGAAGCTCCTTGGCCTGCCCTACCCCGGCGGGCCGCAGGTCGAGCGCGAGGCGCTGACCGGCAACCCCGCGCGCTTCTCCCTGCCGCGGCCGATGCTCGGGCGGCCGCACGCGGATTTTTCCCTTTCCGGACTCAAGACGGCGCTGCGCGTGGAGGCGGACAAGGTCGCGCCGCTGAGCGAAGCCGACGTGCGCGACCTCTGCGCGTCGTTTCAGCAGAGCGTGGTCGAGGTCGTCGCCGACCGCCTGCGCGCCGGGTTGAAAATGTTTCGCGAGGCCTACGGCAAGCCGAGCGCGCTGGTCGCGGCGGGCGGGGTCGCCGCCAACCAGGCGATCCGCAAAGTTTTGCACCAGGTCGCGTTCGAGACCGGCACGGTGCTGGTGGTGCCGCCGGCGGCGCTGTGCACGGACAACGGCGTGATGATCGCCTGGGCCGGCGCGGAGCGTTTGGCGCTGGGCCTCACGGACACGCTCGACGCGGCGCCGCACGCGCGCTGGCCGCTGCAGGATGTGAGGGGGCCGGCGTCGGAGGAGGTGGTGCTCGAAACTGCCGCGGCATCCGACGCCGAGGCAAGCAGACCTGCGGCATTCGAGGATGGGTGATGAGCACGAACGCCGCGCGTGCCCTCGCCCCGCCAAGCGGGCAGGGGGCCCAAGATTCGAGCAACAGTCTCGTGCGGGTGAGGGGCGCCGCAAACTGACCGCGTTTGCCGCACGTTCGCGCACCGCATATGACGCCATGGCGGTATGAGTCTACGCTTTCGCGGGGACGACAGTCTTTTAAACTGCTAACGCTATGGCATTCGATCGCATCGCCGTCGTCGGAGCGGGCGCGTGGGGTACCGCGCTCGCCAACGTGATCGCGCGCGCCGGCCGCACGGTGCTGCTCGCCGCGCGCGAGGGCGCCGATGTGCTGGCGAAGACGCGCGAGAGCCCGCGGCTACCCGGCGTGCAACTCGACGCGCGCATCGCCGTCGCGCCGGTCGGGACAGAACTTTCGGGCTACGACGCGATCCTGCTGGCGGTGCCGTCGCAAAATACGCGTGCGGCCGCGCGCGCGATTGCCTCGACGCTGCGGCAGGGCACGCCGGTCATCGCCTGCGCCAAGGGGATCGAGCGCAGCACGCACCGCTTCATGAGCGAGGTGATCGCCGAAGCCGCGCCCACAGCGCTGCCGGCGATCCTCTCCGGCCCGAGCTTTGCCGCCGATGTCGCGCGCGGGCTTCCGGCCGCGGTGACGCTCGCGACGCGCGAGCAGGCGGTGGCCGCGGCGCTTACCGGCGCGCTCGGCTCGGCGACGCTGCGGCCCTATCACTCGACCGACGTGCGCGGGGTCGAGATCGGCGGCGCCGCCAAGAACGTGCTGGCGATCGCTGCCGGCATCGTCGCCGGGCGCGGGCTCGGCGCGAGCGCCGCCGCCGCGCTGGTGACGCGCGGTTTTGCCGAGCTGTTTCGCTTCGGCCGCGCCTTCGGCGCGCGGCCGGAGACGCTGACCGGGCTGTCCGGATTGGGCGACGTCATCCTAACCTGCTCGAGCGCGCAGTCGCGCAATTTCTCCTATGGCGTGGCGCTCGGTCGCGGCGATCCGGCGCAGGCCGGCCACGCGCTCGCCGAAGGCATTTTCACCGCGCCGGTGCTGATCGAGATGGCGAAGGAGAAAGGCATCGACATGCCGATCGCCGCCGCGGTCGCCGACATTCTCGCCGGCCGCGCGAGCGTCGACGCGGCGAGCGAAACATTGTTGACCCGCCCATTCCGCGCCGAGGGGTGACGCCGCCCCTCAGCTGCGGGCTGGTCCATTCGCGTTTTCGAAAGCGGCGTAGGGTGGGCAAAGCGAAGCGTGCCCACGCGCACCGTCACTCCCCAAAAGCTCCTCTCATGTTCGCGACGTCACCACCCCAGTCCAGCGGGAGAAGTCCACGCGCCACATACCGGCGAAAGCTGCTGTGGGGCCAATCCGAGGTCCGGGACACGTATCCATGCTTCACCGGATTGAAGTGGACGTAGTCGATGTGGCGGGCCAGGTCGGCCTCATTGCGGATGGCGTGTTCCCAGTAGCGGCGTTGCCAAATCCCCTTTTCCCGCCGCGCGATCTTACTGGAGCTGCGATGCGGATCGGCAGCGATCCCGCGCGAAAATCCGCTCTTGATCAGGTTCCAGCGCAGAGGAAAGTTCGCGTCGCCTTGCGGCAGCGACCATACGGCGTGGAGGTGATCCGGCAGTACGCAGATCGCAATCGTCTCGAACGGATAACGGTCTTGAATTGAGGTGTACACCCGCTGCAGCCGTTCGATGTCCCGAACCAGCAAATCACTCGATCTGTCGGCGAGAGCCACGGTGAAGAAAAAGACACCGCCCTCGATTTTTGCACGACGATATCGCGTCATGGTCGGATAATAGTATCATTCCATTGTGCGGCTACGCTGCGCGTGGGCACGCTTCGCTTTGCCCACCCTACGCCCGAGCTTCGATGAGGAGCGATGAATGGCCTATTGGCTTCTGAAAACCGAGCCCGAGACATTTTCCTGGGACGATCAGGTCAAGCGCGGCGCCAAGGGCGAGCCGTGGACGGGCGTGCGCAATTTCATCGCGCGCGGAAATCTCAAAGCGATGAAGAAGGGCGAGCACGCATTCTTCTACCACACCGGCGAGGAGAAGCAGGTCGTCGGCATCGTCGAGGTGATCCGCGAAAGCTACCGCGACCCGACCGACGAGAAGGGCGTCTTTGTCGCGGTCGACGTCAAGGCGGTGAGGCCGTTTCCGAAACCGGTCACGCTGGCGCAGGTCAAAGCCGACGCGCGGCTCAAGGCAATGTCGCTCGCGAAGCATCCGCGCCTGTCGGTGCAGCCGGTGACCGCGCAGGAATGGAAGATCGTCTGCGGCTTGGGCGGCGCGAAGGAGTGACGTAGGCACGAGGCGGGCAGAGGGACCTCGCCACAAGTTCGGTGCGTCCCCTCCCGATTGCGGGGCCACCAAGCCGTCTCCCCCGCTTGCGGGGCACCAAGCCGTCGGTCCATCGCGTGGCCCCTGGGTCCCGGGCGAGTACAGCGAGCACTCTTGCGCACGCGGAACGAGACCCGGGACCTAGCGTGAGAAGCGCGAAGCACAACATTTCATCGCGCAACCGCTCACGTGCCTGCAAGCGGGGGAGGGTGCAGACCGAGTTCGCATTGCGCTGATCCCACCTTGCGCCGAATCCGCTCTCGTCTCGCCGCCGCGCTAGTCCACGGCGAGGCCGGCGTCCTTGATCAGCTTGCCGTAGCGCGCGTAGTCGCTGCGGATGCGGGCGAGGAACTCGGAGACCGTGGTGACGTAAGGCTCGCCGGAGCCGGCCGCCGCGAGCTTTTCCGCGATATCGGGCTGCGCGAGAACCGCGCTCATGTCTTCGCGCAGCCGCTGCACGATCTCAGCGGGTGTGCCGACCGGCGCAAAGAGTCCCTGCCAGATCGTCATTTCGTAGCCGGGATAGAATTCCGCAATCGGCGGCAATTCCGGCAGCAGATGCGAGCGCCGCTGTCCGGTCACCGCCAATCCCCTGAGCTTGCCCGACTGGATGAGCGGCGCGACCGAGCCGCCGCCGAACATGGCGGCGACATCGCCGGCCATGACGCCGATCGCCGCAGGCCCGCCACCGCGGTAAGGCACATGAACGAGATCGATGCCGGCCTGCTGCTTGAGCAATTCCATGGCGAGATGGTGCTCGCTGCCGTTGCCGATCGAGGCGTAGAACAACGGCGGCCGCGCCGCGCGCGCCAGTGCGACGAAGTCCTGAAAATTTTTGACCGGAAGCGCCGGATTGACCGCCAGGATGAGCTCGTTCACGACCAGGCTCGCCACCGGCAACAGCTCCTTGAGCGGATCGATCGCCATCTTGGCGTAGAGATGCGGATTGACGGCGAGTAGCGAACTGGGCGCCAGCAGCAGCGTGTAGCCGTCGGGCGCCGCATGCGCAGCGAGCTCGCCGGCGAGGTTGCCGTTGGAGCCGGGGCGGTTCTCCACCACGACGGGTTGGCCGAGCCGTACGCTCAAGGGCTGGCCCAGCGTGCGGGCGATGAGATCGGAGGCGCCGCCGGGCGGGAACGACACGAGGAGCCTGA